>JAJAZM010000121.1 GCA_026785645.1 Sphingomonas bacterium
CGAAATTGGAGGGCGCCATCGCATCGACGAAGCTCTTGGTCGCAAAGCGCATTTTCTGCCGCGCCTCGTCGTCGATCCCCTCAATCTCCTCGACCGACCCGAGCAGGCGATCCGAAATCGCTAGATAGCTTTGCTTGATCGTCTCGAACACCGGATTTTCCGACCATTCGGGCGAAGCAAATCGGCGATCCTTGCGTTCGCCTGCAGCGGCGGTCGCGCCGAGCATTTTGCCCCACGCCTCGAACCCCTTCGACCACGCCTCGGCCCCGGCGGTCATCCACGCCATCGGATCCGCCGCAGCAGGTGCCGCCAGCCCGGCGGTCGGCTCCTCGCTCGTCAGGCTCTCGGCCCAATTCTCCATCAGCATCTGCTGCGCCCGGCCGGTTACCCAGGTCCAGTGCTGCCAGTCCTCGAGCGTCGGGAAAGGCGTGGCGGCGGCGGTGGTGGTTTCGTCAGTCATGGCTTTCCCATAGCCGTTCGTCCTGGGCCTGTCGAAGGACTGCTTTTTTGTCCGGACAAGCCCGTGGCCAAGCGTTAGGGCGCGCTCATGACTCCCGCCGCCATCATCCCCGTCGATGCTCTCCTCCTGCTCGATTATGTCGGGATTGCGGTGTTCGCCATTTCGGGCGCCCTGCTCGCGGCGGAGAAGAAGCAGACGTTGGTTACCTTCATCTTTTTCGCGGTCGTCACCGGGGTCGGCGGCGGCACCGTCCGCGACCTGCTGATCGGCGCGCCCGTGTTCTGGGTGCATACCAACGCCACCTTGCTGATCTGCATCGCCGCTGCGATTGCGGTGTGGTTCCTGTCGCGCAAGGTCATCGCCGATAAGGCTTTGCTGTGGTTCGATGCGGTCGGGCTCGCGGCCTTTGCCACTTACGGCGCGGCCAAAGCGCTCAACTATGGGGTCGCCCCGGTCCCGGCCTTCGCGATGGGGGTGATGACCGCCTGCGTCGGCGGGATCATCCGCGATGTGCTGGCAGGCGAGCCGTCGATCCTGATGCGCCCCGAGCTCTACGTCACCGCCGCCGCGCTCGCCTCGGGGCTGTTCGTCGCGCTGAGCCTGTTCGGCGCCCCGCCCGGCCTCGCTGCCTTGGTTGCCGGCCTCGCCGGATTTTCGCTGAGGGGCGCCGCAATCGCCCGCGGCCTGTCGCTACCCGCTTATGATCGATAAGGTCGCCCGATGACCGACGATTTCTACCGCATCCAGCGCCTGCCGCCCTATGTCTTCGCCGAGGTCAATTCGATGAAGGCCGCCGCACGGGCGCGGGGCGAGGATATTGTCGATCTGGGCATGGGCAATCCCGATGGCGCACCCCCGCCCCACGTCATTGCCAAGCTCGCCGAAGTCGCCGCCACGCCGACCGCTCATCGCTACTCCGCATCCCGCGGGATCCCCGGTCTGCGCAAGGCCCAGGCGGCCTATTACCAGCGCCGCTTCAATGTCGCCCTCGACCCCGACAGCGAAATCATCGTCACCTTGGGCAGCAAGGAAGGCCTCGCCAACCTCGCTCAGGCGATCACCGCGCCGGGCGATGTCGTGCTGACCCCCAACCCGAGCTACCCGATCCACCACTTCGGCTTTATCATCGCCGGCGCTGCGATCCGCTCGATCCCCGCCGTTCCCGGCCCCGATTTCTTCGACCGCCTCGAAAAAGCGATGCGCTACACCGTTCCGCGCCCCAAGGTGCTGGTGATCGGTTATCCCTCCAACCCGACCGCCGAAGTGGTCGAGCTGGGCTTTTACGAGAAACTCGTCGCCTTCGCCCGCGAGGCAAAGCTGATCATCATCTCGGACTTGGCCTATGCCGAAATCTACTTCGGCGACACGCCCACCCCGTCGATCCTCCAGGTCGATGGCGCCAAGGACGTCGCGGTCGAGTTCACGTCCATGTCCAAGACCTATTCGATGGCCGGCTGGCGGATCGGCTTCGCGGTCGGCAATGCGCGGCTGATCGGCGCACTGACCCGGGTCAAATCCTACCTCGATTACGGCGCCTTCACCCCGATCCAGGCCGCCGCGACCGCCGCCCTCAACGGCCCGCAGGACATCGTCGACTTCAACCGCAAGCTCTACAAGGGGCGCCGCGCCGTGATGATCGACAGCTTCGCGCGCGCCGGCTGGAGCATTCCCATTCCGCATGCGTCGATGTTCGCATGGAGCCCGATTCCCGAACCCTTCCGCGCCTTGGGCAGCGTCGGGTTCGCCAAGCGTTTGATGACCGAGGCACAGGTCGCGGTCGCGCCGGGGGTCGGCTTCGGTGAGGAAGGCGAAGGCTTTGTCCGCCTTGCCTTGGTCGAGAATGAACAACGCCTCCGGCAAGCCGCCAGGGGCATCAAGAAGATGATGGCCAAAACATGAGCGTCGCCTTCCGCCGCGACAGCGATGAGGAGCATCTCGAGCCCAAATTCGAGCTGCCGATCCCGCCCGGCCCCAACCTCGTCACCCCGCACGGGCTCAAGCTGATCGAGACGCGCATCGCCGCATTGGAAACCGCTGCTGCCGCCGCGACGCCCGAGCAACTGCCCGAGCTTCAACGCGACCTGCGCTACTGGCGCGCGCGGTTCGCCACCGCCTTGCTCGCTCCGCTTGCGTCGGGCGATCTCGTCGCGCTCGGCACCGCAGTGACGATCAGCCAGGACGGCAAGACCCGCACATTCGCCATCGTCGGTCATGACGAAAGCGAGCCTGCGGCGGGCCGAATCGCGTTCACTGCTCCCCTCGCCAAGGCGTTGATCGGAAGCGAGATTGGCGAGGAGGTCGATCCGCCCGGCCCCGGCGGGACGATCACCATCGTCGCGATTGAAGTTCGTGAGGACTGAGACAAAAAGCTGCTATGGCCCAAAAAGCTGCTATGACAACGCCATGACCCGCACTGAAGATTCCAATCGCGCCATCAGCCTACTCCTTGCGGGAGTGGTTGGCATGGCATGGCTGGCGATCCACCTCGGCGGGATTTTCCTCTGGCAATGGCGCCCGGGGTTGATCCCCGTCGCGATCATAGTGGTGCTGGTCCAGGCTTGGCTGAGCACCGGGCTGTTCATCATCGCGCATGATTGCATGCACGGCTCGCTCGCCCCGGGACGGCCGCGGCTGAACCGGGTAATCGGGACCGTGTGCCTCAGCATGTATGCGGCATTGTCGTTTCGCGCCCTGCTGCCCAAGCATATGGCGCACCACGCCGCCCCCGGCACCGCCGACGACCCCGATTTCCACCCCGACAGTCCGCGCCGCCTGGCGCCATGGTTCGTGCGGTTCTTCCGCGGTTATTACACCCACGGCCAGATCCTGCGCATCACCGCGGTCGCCATCATCTACATGCTGCTCGGGGCGTCGCTGATCAATATCGTCATCTTCTGGGCAGTGCCGGCGGTGCTCGCGCTGATGCAATTGTTCGTGTTCGGCACCTATCTGCCGCATCGCCATGAAGATGCGCCCTTTGCCGACGATCATCGCGCGCGGAGCAATCGGCTGCCGCTGCTCGGGTCGCTGATCACCTGCTTCCATTTCGGCGGCTATCATCACGAGCATCACCTCAGCCCCGGGACGTCATGGTGGCGCCTGCCGAGCGTCAGGAAGCAGGCGACGATGGCCCTTTCCCAGCGGGTCGGCTAACCTTGCCGGCGTGACCGACCTCCCGACCACTGCTTCCGCCCTCCCCGCCCGCGC
>JAJAZM010000122.1 GCA_026785645.1 Sphingomonas bacterium
CACCGGCGGCATGGGGGCTTATTCCCCCGCCCCGATCCTGACCCCCGAGCTCGAGGCCCGCGCGATGCGCGAGATCGTCGAGCCGACCGCCCGCGCGATGGTCGAGGCCGGCACCCCCTTCTCGGGAATATTGTTCGCCGGGCTGATGCTGACCCCAGACGGCCCCAGCCTGATCGAATATAATGTCCGCTTCGGCGATCCCGAGTGCGAGGCGATCATGGCGCGGATCACCGGCGATTTCGCAGGCCTGCTCCACGCCGTCGCGACCGGCGCCAACTTCGCCCCCCCCGCTTTGTCGCCCGACACCGCAATGACCGTGATCATCGCCGCCGCCGGCTATCCCGCCACCCCGCGCAAGGGCGGCAGCATCGCCGGGCTTAACACCGCCGGGGCGATCGATGGCGTGACCATATTCCACGCCGGCACTGCGAACGACGGCGACCGGCTCGTCGCCAGCGGCGGCCGGGTGCTCGCCGTCACCGCGCTCGGCGCGACCTTGAGCAACGCCCGCGACCGCGCCTACCAGGCGGTCGACGCGATCGACTTTCCCGACGGCTTCCATCGCCGCGACATAGGCTGGCGCGAGCTTGCTCGGCAGGAGGGTGATTGAATCATTCGATCAGAGTTTACTCTCGCATCTCGTGACCGACGAAAGCATGGTCCATACCCGCGTCGGTCGCGAGTTCGCGGGTTACTCCTCGGTCATTCATTCGGCTGATCAATGGTGCACGGGCGGCTTTACTCACCCCCACACCGTCGAGAATCTCTTCTCGTGATGCGCTGGATGCGGTTTCGCGTGGCGCCTCGCAGGGAAACTGCGGCCGATCGCTACAACAAGTTGTCAAACTCGTTCGATTGGCTCTAGCTCGTCTGCGCGCCGCCGCGACCGAGGAGAGACAATGAAACGCAACAATGCCTTGGGAATCGGGGTCGCGGCAACCTTGGCGGCGGCGTTCGTGTGGCATGGCCCGGGCGGCGCCGGGGATCGGCTCGCCGGGTCGATCGACCGCACCATCCGCACCACGCTCGATCATTATGAGATGCCGCAAGTCGCGGCGCGGACCCAGCGCGATCCGCTGACCCGTCGGCTGATGCTCGATGGCCCGGCCGACAATTTCCAGCGCGGCGAAATCAAGCGCATCAGCCTCGAGGTGCCCGGCGTCGGCAACGCTCACTGGGCCGGGCCGCGCGCGCCCTCGTTCGCGCTTCCGTTGCTCGTCGAGGTCATGCTGATGGCGCTGGCCAGCTTTGCGATCGGGGTCGTGCTGGCCTACATCGCCGCGCTCCGCCGCCGCTCGCGGGAGGCCTTCGCATGATGACCATCCTTGGCTATTATTGGCCGGTGCTGGTGATTTCGCTGTTGATCGGGATCGTCAGCGGGGTGCTTGCCTACCGCTCGCCGACCCGCAACGTTCGGAGCTGACATGGATTTGCTGATTGCCAACTGGCCGCTGGCGCTGATCGCGGCGCTCGTCGCTCTGGTCCTGCTCTATCTCCTGCTCCGCCCGCGCCAGCGGGTTACCTTGACCGACAGCGCGCCGATCCGTCCGCATATGGTGACGAGCAAGACCGGAGAAGGCAAAAGCATCGGCGACGAAGCCGCTGCGGCGGCAGCCGACGTCGCCGGATCGATCATCGGCGTGCGGGTTCACGACCAGCTTCCCGGTGCCTCGGGTCCGCCCGACGATCTCGTCCAACTCAAGGGCATCGGCCCCAAGCTTGCCGCCTTGCTCAACAGCCACGGCATCATCCGCTTCGACCAGATCGCAAAATTGTCACCGACGCAGGTCGACGATCTCGACGATGCGCTCGGCGCCTTCCGTGGCCGCCTTGCGCGTGATCACGTCATCGACCAAGCCGATTACCTCGCGCGCGGCGACATCGACGGCTTCGAACAACGCTTCGGCAAGCTCTGACAGGCGGCTATGCGCCGATCATCACCGGCGTTCCGACCTTGGTGATGGTGAACAGTTTCGCGGCAAACTTGGCCGGCAATCGAATGCAGCCATTCGATGCAGGGCGGCCGGGGTTCATTCCGGCGTGGAGCGCGATCCCGTAATTGTCGAGCCGCTGCATGTGCGGCATCGGCGCATTGTCATATTTGACCGAGCGATGCATCGGCTTCTTTTCTAGGATCGGGAAATAGCCGGTCGGGGTGTCCTTGCCCGGCTTGCCGCTCGAGATCGCCGTCACCGCCGCCAGCCGGTCGCCGCGATACAGATAGGCCATCTGGTTGGTGAGGCTTATGACGATCCGCGCCTCGCCACCTTGACGATCGTTCCCGGCCTCCTCATCCCACAGATATTGGCCGGCTTTAAGCGTATCGACCCCGAACGTCGCGACCATGTCGGCATGCGCGTCGGTGACGGCATCGGCCGCGGCGGCTTTCGCTTCGGCGGTCTCGACCCAGGCCATTGCCGGGGCCGATATCGTCGCCAAGGCGAGCGATCCCGTGACCGCAAGCGCGAGGGCTAGCTTCCTCATATCATGCACTTTCATGTCTTTGACTTGTTTGCCGATCAATGCCTGTCGAGCAACAAAGTTCCAACCAGTGGCCGTTAGCAACGCACTTGTTCAGTCGCTGCCATATGATGCTCCCACCGTGACCGCGCACCGATCACCGCCGGCTCGCTGCGCCACCTCGGGCAGCCGGCCCAACAACAGACCCGCCGGATCGCTCGCCACCCCGGGCATGCCGGCACAACGAAAAGGCCCGCTGGATTGCTCCAGCGGGCCTTGTTTGTTTGCCTTGGGTCAGACTGGCCTAGCCAGCCTTGCCTTCGGTCGTCGCTTAACCGCGCTCTGGTTCAGGCGGCGGCGGCGGCGGCGGCGGCGGCGGCGGGCAAGCGTCCGTCGCCAGGATCACCGAACCGTCCGGGCAAGTCTGCGTCGCCGGCGGCGGCGGAGGAGGAGGAGGCGGCGGCGGCGGCGGCGGCGGCGGAGCTGGCGTGTAGAAGTTGTATATCAGGCTCAGCAGCAGGCTGTGCGTCCGGAAGCGACCGTTGAACTCGCCTTCGTCAGACTTGTCGCCGAAGCGCAACTTTCGAATGTTGAAGAGGCGATACTTCAGGCCGAGGTCGATGTTCGGCGTGATCGATTTGCGGACGCCGGCAATGATCTGCCAGGCAAAGGAGCCATCGCTCTCGCTGACGTCGAAATCGGTACGACGGCCGTCAGCGTTGATGTTATACTTGACCCGGCCGTAACCGACACCGCCGCCAATGTAACCGCTCCAATCGTCTTCATCACCAAAGTCGAACAGGCCGTTGACCATGACCGACAAGACCTTCACGTCACCGTCGACGTCGGTGAAAACGTTTTGGCCGGCGAATTGGCTGTCGAATTGCACGTCGTCGATCGAGGCGCGCTTGTAGGCAACTTCGGCCTCGGCACGGAACAAGCCGAAGTCGTAGCCGGCGATCAGGTCGACGTCAAAACCGTACTTGTGATCGATCGAGACAGCATCGACGATTTCGTCTTCGCCGGTTTCGGCATAATTGAGGTTGGTATCTTCGACGAGCAAGATGCCGCCTTCGACACCAACATACGTCGACTTATCGCGGGCCAATGCCGGCGATGTCAGCGCAGCGGCCGCCACGGCGGCGAGCAGGTAATTACGCATGCGG
>JAJAZM010000123.1 GCA_026785645.1 Sphingomonas bacterium
ACGCCACCCGGTCGTCGGGGTCGATCCGCAGGTTGAGGCGGCTCAGCACCGGCGTATCGGCGCTGTAGCCGACCGCGGCCAAGTCGAGCGTGATCAGCGGCGGGCGAAGCTCGGTCGGCGAGGGGAAGTCGAAGGCGAGGCTGGGATCGTCGGCGAGCGCGGCGATCGGCTGCATCTTGGCGAGCATCTTGGCGCGGCTCTGGGCCTGCTTGGCGGTCGAGGCGCGGGCGCTGTTGCGCGCGACATAATCCTGCAGCCGCGCGCGCTGGGCGTTTTGCGAGGCTTGGGCGGCGGCGATCTGCGCGACTCGCTCGGCGCGCTGCTTCTCGAACCCGTCGTAATTGCCCGAATAGAGACTGATCTTGCCGCGTTCGAGATGAAGGATGACATCGACCACATTGTTGAGCAGGTCGCGTTCGTGGCTGATCACGATCAGCGTCCCCGAATAGCCCTTGAGGAAGCTTTCGAGCCAAAGGGTCGCCTCAAGGTCGAGATGGTTCGAGGGCTCGTCGAGCAGCAGCACGTCGGGCTCGGAGAAGAGCAAGGCGGCAAGCGCGACGCGCATCTTCCATCCGCCCGAGAATGAATCGAGCGGCTGGGCCTGCATCTCCTCGTCGAAGCCAAGCCCGAGCAAGATCCGCGCGGCGCGGGCGTCGGCGGCATAAGCGTCGATCGCCAGCAGCCGGTCGTAGACATGGCCGAGGCGGTCATGATCGGTGCAGGTTTCGGCCTCGGCGAGCAAGGCCGCGCGCTCGGTATCGGCGGCGAGCACGGTGTCGAACGGGGTGGCGGTGCCCGATGGGGCGTCCTGCGCGATATAGCCCAATTTGGTCCGGCGCGGCATCTCGATTTCGCCCTCATCGGCTTCCAATTGGCCGATGATTACCTTCATCAGGGTCGACTTGCCGGCGCCGTTGCGCCCGATCAGCCCGACCCGCGCGCCAGGCGGGATCGCGGCCGTCGCGCGGTCGAGGATCAAGCGCCCGCCAAGGCGCACCGTGATTCCGTTGATATTGAGCATGGCGAGCCGCCTAGCAGGCAATCATGGCAAAGGCGAGACAGGCCGGCTAGCGGTCGGGCAAACGGCCAGCAGAACCGTCAAGCAGACCGCCGCCGCTACATCATAGGCGAGGCAGAATGCTGGCCACCATGACGGCACTCCGCGACCCGCGACGACACCGTGGTGAAAGAAATCGAACAGCCCGTGCGCTGCAAGCCCGCCGACGACCAGCCACAGACTGAAGCGAAAGCCGGCAATCGCTATTGCCGCAAACAGCAGAAAGATGAGGGTTTCGGTGCGAAGGTCGGATCGGTCTCCACCGACCACCGCGAACAGGATGTAATAGGAAGCGATGACGATCAGCGCGACCGGATAGAATGCCCGATCGCGATCGAGGCCGGTGATCCGGGCGAAGATCGCCATAGACACCGCCAGGCCGAGCCCAATCAAACTCGGCATCGCGCACCCTGCTTCGTCATAACCACCGACGAACTTTGGCCATGTAGTCGATATAGTCGGCACCGAACCGGCGCATAAGGTAAGCTTCTTCACGCCTGACGATCACGCGATCGATGATGATCATTGCGGCCAGGGACAGCACGGCGCCCGCGAGACTGGCGAACACCATCGCGATTCCCAGCGAGAGCATCGCCATGCTGAGATACATTGGATTGCGCGTGAATCGATAGATTCCACGCCTGACCAGACTGCTGGCCGGTTGCCACGGCTCAGGGCGCGTCCCGCTGGAGCGAAACAGGCCGAGCGCGAGGGCGATCAGGACGATACCGCACGCGCCTATCGCAATGCCTATCAACGAGACCGGTCCGAAACGAAGCGGGCCGCTGTCCATCAGCAGTCCCAAGGCCAGCAGGCCGCCAAATATCAGCGGTGGCGGCAGGAAAACGCGTGGATTGTCCTCGCTGGTCATGGTCGCCTCTGCTTTTTGCGGAATTGCCGGACTAGGCGTCGATTTCGTCCTCGCTCAAATTGGCGGCGTTGGCCTGGATGAAGTTGAAGCGATGCTCGGGGTTCTTGCCCATCAGGCGCTCGACCAGGTCCTTGACCGGCTGGCGGTCCTGATATTCTGCCGGAAGCGTGATCCGGATCAGCGAGCGGCTGGCCGGGTCCATGGTAGTTTCCTTGAGCTGGTTGGGGTTCATTTCGCCCAATCCCTTGAAACGCGAGACATCGACCTTCTTGCCCTTGAATTCCTTTGCCTCGATCTCGGCGCGGTGGGCGTCGTCGCGGGCGTAGAGCGACTTGGCGCCGGCGGTGAGGCGGTAGAGCGGCGGCTGGGCGAGGAACAGATGGCCGCGGCGCACCAGCTCGGGCATTTCCTGGAAGAAGAAGGTCATCAGCAGGGTGGCGATATGCGCGCCGTCGACATCGGCGTCGGTCATGATGATGATCCGCTCGTAGCGAAGCGCGGCCTCGTCGAACTTGTCGCGCATCCCGCAGCCGAGCGCCAACTGGAGGTCGGCGATTTCGCTATTGGCGCGGATCTTGTCGGCGGTGGCCGAGGCGACGTTGAGGATCTTGCCGCGGATCGGCAGGATCGCCTGGATCTTGCGGTTGCGCGCCTGCTTGGCCGAGCCGCCCGCGCTGTCGCCCTCGACGATGAACAATTCGGTGCCCGCGGGGTCGTTCGACGAGCAATCGGTGAGCTTGCCGGGGAGCCGCAGCTTGCGCGCCGAGGTGGCGGTCTTGCGCTTGACCTCGCGCTCGGCGCGGCGGCGAAGGCGCTCGTCGGCACGTTCGAGGATCGCGCCGAGCAGGGCGCGGCCACGGTCCATATTGTCGGCCAGATAATGGTCGAAATGATCGCGCACCGCAGCCTCGACGAAGCGCGCCGCCTCGAGGCTGGTCAGCCGGTCCTTGGTCTGGCTCTGGAAATGCGGGTTGCGGATGAAGATGCTGAGCATCAACTCGACGCCGTTGAACACGTCGTCGGCGGTGATGTCCTTGGCCTTTTTCTGGCCGATCAATTCGCCGAACGCGCGAATGCCCTTGGTCAGCGCGGCGCGGATGCCGGCCTCATGGGTGCCGCCATCGGGGGTCGGGATGGTGTTGCAATAATAGCTTTCGTTGGCGCCCTCGCTCCACAGCGGCCACGCCACCGCCCATTCGGCCGAGCCTTGCGCGTCGGGGAAATCCTGCCGACCGGCGAAGGCGGGTGTGGTGACGCATTCGCGATCCGCAAGCTGTTCGCGAAGGTGGTCGGCGAGCCCGCCGGGGAATTGGAACACCGCAGTTTCGGGAACGTCGTCAGAAGCCAGCGACGGGTCGCAGCGCCAGCGGATCTCGACCCCGGCGAACAGATAGGCCTTGGAGCGGGCGAGTTTGTACAGGCGCGCCGGATCGAACCGCATGTCGGCGCCGAAAATCTCGGGATCGGGGACGAACGCGACAGTGGTGCCGCGGCGGTTGGGGGCGGCGCCGATTTCCTCGAGCCGGCTGGTGGCGAGGCCCTTGGAAAAGGACTGGCGGTAGAGTTTCTTGTCGCGCGCGACCTCGACGATCGTCTCGCTCGACAATGCGTTGACGACGCTGACCCCGACGCCGTGAAGTCCGCCCGAGGTCGAATAAGCCTTGCCCTCGAACTTGCCGCCCGAGTGCAAGGTGGTGAGGATCACCTCAAGCGCCGATTGGCCGGGATATTTGGGGTGCGGATCGACCGGGATGCCGCGGCCATTGTCGCTGACGATCAGGCGATTGGCGGGCTCGAGCGTGACCTCGATCCGCGACGCATGGCCGGCCACCGCCTCGTCCATGCTGTTGTCGATCACCTCGGCGGCGAGGTGGTGCAGCGCGCGCGCGTCGGTGCCGCCAATATACATGCCGGGCCGCCGCCGGACCGGCTCGAGCCCCTCAAGAACCTCGATCGCGGAAGCGTCGTAACTGTCGGGCGTGGCGGCGGTGGAACCGGAGGCGAAAAGGTCGGACATCTGGGGGATGCTATAGGGTCGCGCCGATCCCGCTGCCAAGTGATGATCGCGGGTTTGACGACTCCTTTCGCGCCGCTATGGCCGCCCGATGGACGGCCCAGCCACGATTCCCGCCGCAAGCGCGCTCGGCAATCTTGTTCTGAGGGTCGATCATGCCGGGGAGCAGGGGGCGATCTGCGTTTATCGCTCGCAATGGGCGGTGGCCGGGCTGACCGCGCCGTCGATGCGCGAGCGCCTGGCCGATTTCCTGGTCCACGAGAAGCGCCATCGCTCGATCTTTGGCGCGGCGCTAATGAAGCGCGGGCTGCCGCGCGGACGAACCTACGCGCTGTGCTCGGCGGGCGGCTATGTGCTTGGCGCGGTGACCGCACTGATGGGGCGGCGAGCGATCGCGGCGACGACCATCGCGCTCGAATCGGTGGTGATGCGGCACCTTGGTGCGCAGCGTGCCCAACTTGCGGCGACCGATCCGGTCGTGGCCGAGCTGATCGCGAGCATCGTCGAGGATGAGCAAATGCAGCACGACCGATCGCTCGACCAGATCGACCTCGACCGCGGCTGGCTGCGCGGGGTCAGCTTGATCGTCCGCCAGGCGACCGAAGCTGCGATCTGGCTGGGGATGAAGCTCTAGCGAACGCGTCGTTTAGCGGACTCTGGGGCCGCCGAAGGGCAGCGGCGGGGGCGGGCGGCGGTCGCGACGAGGGAGCTGGGCCTGATAGGCAACCCCGCAATGCTTGACGCAATAGGGGAAGCCGGGGTTGGAATGATCGCCGCAGAAGTGGAAATCGGGCTCGCCCGGATGGCCCATCGGCCAGCGGCAGATGCGGTCGTTCAAGTCGAGCAGGCTGGTCTTGTCGGCGACCTCGACCGACGGCTTGGCGGGAACCAGGCGGCGCGGCGGGGCGGGCGGGATCGGCGCCTGGGTATCGCCCGGGCCCTGGCGAATGAAGCCGCCGGGACCGACCGAGCGATACTGCACTTCGCCGGTGAGATTCTGCACCCGCTGCGGCGCCGGACCGAATTTGGGACCGGGGCCGGGAGGCGCATCGCCCGGGGCAATGTCGGCGGCGGCGGCGGCAGCGGCCGGCGCTTCGGTCTTGGGCGCGGCGGATGGCTTGGCGGAAGACGCAGGCGCGGGCTTGGGCGCGGCGGCCTTCTTGACCTTGGACTTCTCCTCGCCCGACTTGACCGGCGAGGGGCGTGCTTCGAGGCCTAAGCGATGCGCCTTGCCGATCACCGCATTTCGGCTGACCCCGCCGAGATCGTCGGCGATCTGGCTGGCGGTCGACCCGCTGGTCCACATCGTCTTGAGGCGCTCGATGCGCTCGTCGGTCCAGGACATGTCCGCTAATACTCCATTGCGTGTTGCAGGGTGCCGCGCCTGCCGATAGGCGATTGCCCGATGATCAACCAGCCCCCCACCGATGCCGATGCGGCGCGCATTCGCGCACTGCCCGGCGTCGCGACCTTCACCGGCGTCAATTGGGAGGGGCTGAAGACCCTTTATATCAAGGAGGTGCGGCGGTTCTTCAAGGTCCATTTGCAAACCGTGTGGGCGCCGGCCATCACGACCTTGCTCTATCTGGTCATTTTCACCGTCGCGCTGGGCCGCGAAGGCAAGACCGTGTTGGGGGTGCCGTTCGCCGATTTCATCGCGCCCGGGTTGATCATGATGGGGATGCTCCAGAACAGCTTCGCCAACGCCAGCTTCAGCCTGATGGTCGGCAAGATGCAGGGGACGATCGTCGATTATCTAATGCCGCCGCTGTCGACCGGCGAACTGATCGCGGCATTGGTGTCGGCCGCGGTGACCCGCGCCTTCCTGGTCGGCGGGGCAGTGTGGCTGGTGATGTCGCTGTGGCCCGGGGTCCATATCAGCATGGCGCATCCATTGTGGGTGTTGTGGTTCGGGCTGATGGGCTCGCTGATGCTCGCCTTCCTCGGGGTGATCACCTCGATCTGGGCCGACAAATTCGATCAGGCGGCGATGGTCACCAACTTCGTGGTGACTCCGCTGTCATTGCTGTCGGGCACGTTTTACTCGGTCGAGCAATTGTCGCCGGCGTTCCAGGCGGTGAGCCACGCCAATCCGTTCTTCTACATCATCTCGGGTTTCCGCCACGGCTTCCTCGGGGTAAGCGATTCGCCGCTGTTGCTTGGCGCGCTGTTGCTGGCGGCGATCAACCTGATCCTGTTCGCGACTTGCTATGCGTTGCTTCGGAGCGGGTGGAAAATCAAGAATTAGGTCATTGCCAAGTGAACGGCGGATAACCGACGCGTTCAGCCTCCGATCAAGGCGTGGGCCCTAGAACCAATGCATCAACCGCTCGAAAGGAGAGCAAGATGCGTAAGGTACTTATTTCAGCGATACTCGCAGCCTCGACACTGGTGAGTGCGGCTCCGGCCGCGGCGCAGTGGACCGTTTCCTACGGTACCCAATATGGCAATCAATACGGCAACCAATATGGCGGCCAGTACGGCAACCAATATGGCTATGGCTATAACAACAATGGCCAGACCCGTCGTCTCGCGGTCCGCGTCAATCAGCTCGAGCAGCAGATCAACGTGCTCGATCGCCGCAACATCCTGTCGGATCGTGAAGCCAATCGCTTGCGCTATCAGGCCAACATGATCGAGCGTCAGCTGCGTCAGGCATCGTATAATGGCCTCAACAGCTACGAGCGTCGCAACATCGAAGTACGCATCGTGCGCCTCGAGCAGAACATTCGCTATCAGGCGAATGACGGCAATCACTACGGCAATCGCAGCTACAATGACGGCCGCGACGGCTACAACGATGGCCGCGACGGCTATCGCGATCGCGATCGTGACGGTCGCAACGACCGCTACGAAGACGATCGTGGCTACGATCACGACTAACCCTTCGGGTCTGTGACCCCGGTAAGGCGTAAAGGAAGGGCGGGATCCGGAAAAGGGTCCCGCCCTTTTCTTTTGGCTTTCTTTTTGCCTTGCGCGCCAGCCGGTCGTATAGCCCTAGCGTGGCGACCGGGGGGTCGCCATTTGCCGTTCAACGCACGTCCAGAGGATCATCTTTTCATGGCCATCACGCCACTCATGCCCGTCTATCCGCGTTGCGATGTCCGCCCGGTGCGCGGCGAGGGCGTGTATCTCTATGGCGAGGGCGGCGAGCGTTATCTCGATTTCGCCAGCGGGATTGCGGTCAATCTGCTCGGCCACGGCCACCCGCATCTGACCAAGGCGATCCAGCACCAGGCCGAAACATTGGTCCATGTCTCCAACCTTTACGGCTCACCCCAGGGCGAAGTCCTTGCCCAGCGGCTGGTCGACTTGACCTTCGCCGACACGGTATTCTTCACCAATTCGGGCGCCGAGGCGGTGGAATGCGCGATCAAGACCGCGCGCCGCTATCACCATGCCAAGGGCAATCCGCACAAGCATGATCTGATCACCTTCACCAACGCCTTCCACGGGCGGACGATGGCGACAATCAGCGCCACCAACCAGGAGAAGCTCCGCGACGGCTTCGCGCCGCTGCTGCCGGGGTTCAAGGTCGTAGAATTCGACGATCTGGAGGCTGCGCTGGCGGCGATCGACGGCAATACCGCGGGCTTCATGGTCGAGCCGATCCAGGGCGAGGGCGGCATCCGCCCCGCATCACAGGAATTCATCAGCGGGCTTCGCAAGGCGTGTGACGAGCATGATCTGATGCTGGTGCTCGATGAAGTGCAGTGCGGCATGGCGCGGACCGGCAAGCTCTTCGCGCATGAGCATTATGGGATCACCCCCGACATCATGGCCTCGGCCAAGGGCATTGGCGGGGGCTTCCCGCTCGGCGCCTGCCTCGCCACCGAGCATGCCGCTTCGGGGATGGTGATCGGCACCCATGGTTCGACCTATGGCGGCAATCCGCTGGCGATGGCCGCTGGCGGGGCCGTGCTCGACGTGGTTGCGAATGATGAATTCCTTGCGCAGGTTCGGACCACCGGCGAGCGCTTGCGCGCTGCGCTCGAACAGATGATCCCCAATCACGACCAGCTGTTCGACAGCGTGCGGGGCATGGGCCTGATGCTCGGCATCAAGATGAAGACCGACAGCCGCGCGTTCGTCGGTTACCTTCGGACCAAGGGCATCCTCACCGTCGCGGCGGGGGACAATGTGGTGCGCGTGCTTCCGCCGCTGACCATCGACGAGGGCAATATCCGCGAATTCGTCGATGGCTTGTCGGCGGCGTCGACCGATTACCAGATCCCCGACGCGGCGTGAGCCTGCGCCACTTCGTCGATTTGAAGGATGCCGGGGGCGATGCCATCGCCGCGATCCTCAATGATGCGATGGACCGCAAGGCGGCGCGCGCCGGTTGGCCCAAGGGCAAGGTCGATGGCGATGCCCCGCTGGCCGGCCACGTGCTGGCGATGATCTTCGAGAAGAATAGCACGCGGACGCGGGTCAGCTTCGACATGGCGATGCGGCAATTGGGCGGATCCGCGCTGGTGCTCGACGGCGCCTCGTCGCAGATCGGGCGCGGGGAGAGCATCGCCGACACGGCGCGGGTGCTGTCGCGCTATGTCGACGCGATCATGATCCGCACCGATGACCACGCAAAGGTCGTCGAGATGGCGAAACATGCCAACGTTCCAGTGATCAACGGGCTGACCGATCTGTCGCATCCGTGCCAGACATTGGCCGACATGCTGACGTTGCTGGAAGGGCAAGGCAAGCTCGCGGGGAGCAAATGGGCGTGGCTGGGCGACGGCAATAATGTCTGCAATTCGCTGATCGAAGCGGCAGGCCTGATGCAGTTCGACGTAACCGTGGCCTGCCCCGAGGGGTTTGAGCCGGACGCGGGCGTGTTGGCCGACGCGGCGGCACGGGGGCGGATCATCCCCATCGTTCGCGATTCGGTGGCGGCAGCAAAGGGCGCGGATGTCGTGGTGACCGACACCTGGACGTCGATGGGCCAGAGCGACAGCGACAATCGGGCGCGAGCGATGGCGGTTTATGCGGTCGACGAGGCGCTGCTGGAGGGTGCTGGAGAGAAAGCGATGTTCATGCATTGCCTGCCCGCACATCGCGGCGAGGAAGTTACCGACGCAGTGATCGACGGGCCGCAATCGGCGGTGTGGGACGAGGCCGAGAACCGGCTGCATGCGCAGAAGTCGCTATTGCTGTGGGCGCTGGGGAAGCTTGGCTAGGCGGTTGCGAAAATGGTCGACGCGCCCCATTTGCGCCGATCATGACTGAGTCCATCCCCCTCAATCTCGACGTCGCGCTGGGCGTGACGATCCCGGCGCGGCATGCGCGGGGGCGGGCGGTTCGGCTCGGCGGGTCGATCGACGCGATCCTCGCCAATCATAATTATCCGCCGGTGATCGAGACCTTGCTGGCCGAGGCACTGGTGCTGACGGCGTTGCTTGGCGCCTTGCTCAAGGACGGCGGGCAGATGACGCTCCAGGCGCAGACCGAGAATGGGATCGTCGACCTTTTGGTGTGCGATTATCGCGACGGCGAGCTGCGCGGTTATGTTTGCCACGATCCCGAGCGGCTGGCCGAAGCGGGGCCGACCCCGAGCCTGTTCGCGTTGTTCGGCAAGGGGTATCTGGCGATCACCTTCGACCAGGCATCGACCAAGGAACGCTATCAGGGGATCGTGCCGCTTGAGGGCGAAAGCCTGAGCCAGGCGGCGGAAAGCTATTTCACCCAGTCCGAGCAGATCCCGTCGATTGTCCGGCTGGCGTCGGCCAAGGGCGCGGCCGGATGGACCGCGGGCGGGATATTGTTCCAGCATCTGCCCGAAGGCGAGGAAGGCCGCGAGCGGATCCATACCAAGCTCGACCATCCCGACTGGCCGCACGTCGCGGTGCTGGCCGGATCGGTCAAACGCAGCGAATTGATCGACCGCGCATTGCCGCTCGACGAATTGCTGTGGCGGCTGTTCCACGACGAAGAAGAAGTGCGGATCCTGCCGGCGGTGGCGTTGTCGCGCGGGTGCCGCTGCGATCCGGCTTACGTCCGCTCGGTGATCGCCCGCTTCCCGTCCGAGGAGCGAGCGGCGATGGCCGGCGAGGACGGAATGATCCGGGTCGATTGCGCCTTTTGCGCGACCGATTTCCCGATCGCGCTTGAGGACGTCGCGCTTGACGATATCGAGCCAGACGAAACCAGCTAGATTTTGTTAATTATAATATGTTAATACATAGTTTATGATGTTCCGTCGCTTACTTGCCCGGTCCGGGGCCTGTTGCCTGGTAGCGCTGGCATTGGTCGGCGCAAGCCTGCCCCACGCGATGACCGGGTCGGGGCAGTGGGAAATTGGCAAGACGGCGGGCGGCGGGGGCGACAAGGTCTGCCTGGCCGATCCGGCGCAGATGATGCAGTGGGAACATCGCACCAAGCAATGCACCCGGGTGATCGTCAGCGCGTCGATCGACCGCGCCGAAGTCCATTATACCTGCGTCGGCGGCGGCTTCGGCACGTCGCGCGTCGAAGTGCTGACCCCGCGCTCGGTCAAGGTCGACACGCAGGGCATCTCCGACGGTCTGCCCTTTTCCTATGTCGTTCACGCGCGCCGGGTCGGGGATTGCCCGGCCCGCTGATCCCTGGCCGTTAAGCATTTGTTTAACCATGTCCGTTTAGGAAGGGCTGGTGCACTCGGTGAGCGCACGCTTTCCTCCCAAAGGGGCGGTTGGCCGCCCGACCTGGGGCTGCTTCGGCGGCCCCTTTTTTTTGGTCTCCGATGGCCGTAGATCGCGGCGATGAATGCCGCATCCAAATCCGCCGTCGTGTTGCTCTCTGGCGGGCTCGATTCGATGGTCTGCGCCGCGCTCGCGCGCGAGGCGGGGTTCACGGTGCTTGCGCTGACCATCGATTACCACCAGCGCCACCGCGTCGAGCTTGAGGCAGCGAAGACCATCGCGGCGTTGCTCGCCGACCGACACATCATCCTGCCGATCGATTTGTCGGCGTTCGGCGGATCGTCGCTGACCAGCGACAGCCCGGTGCCGAAAGGCGGGGTCGAGGCGGGGATACCGTCGACCTACGTGCCGGCGCGCAATACGGTGTTTCTCAGCCTGGCGCTGGCGTGGGCCGAAGCGAGCGGGTCGCGCGACCTGTTCGTCGGGGTCAATGCGCTGGACTATTCTGGCTATCCCGATTGCCGCCCCGATTTCATCGCGGCGTTCGAAGCGCTGGCCAACCAGGCGACCAAGGCCGGGGTCGAGGGAGACAAGTTCACGGTCCATGCCCCGCTGCAGCAGATGACCAAGGCCGATATTGCGCGCGAGGCGGCGCGATTGGGGCTCGACGCGGGGATCAGCCACAGCTGCTATGACCCCGCGCCCGACGGCGGCGCCTGCCGATTGTGCGACGCGTGCCGGTTACGGTCGAGGGGTTTTGCCGAGGCCGGGCTGCCCGATCCGACGCGCTACCAATGACCTACGCGGTCAAGGAAGCCTTCCTGACGCTCCAGGGCGAGGGAGTCCAGGCGGGAAGCCGAGCGGTGTTCCTGCGCTTTGCCGGGTGCAATTTGTGGTCGGGGCGCGAGGCCGATCGGGCAGCGGCGGTGTGCAATTTCTGCGATACCGATTTCGTCGGCACTGACGGTGTCGGCGGGGGGAAGTTTGCCGAGGCAGAGAGATTGGCTGCGCAGGTCGCCGCGCTGTGGGGCGATCAGCTCGGCCATCGGCTGGTGGTGATCACCGGAGGCGAGCCGATGCTCCAGCTCGATTCGGCGCTGGTCGATGCGCTTCACGACAATGGCTTCCGGATCGCGGTCGAGAGCAATGGGACGATCGCCGCGACGCCCGGAATCGACTGGCTGTGCATCAGTCCAAAAGCGGGCAGCGTGGTGGTCCAGCGCCAGGGCGACGAACTCAAACTGGTTTGGCCGCAGGCGGGAATCGATCCGGTCGTGCTCGAGGCGTGGGACTTTGAACATTTCCTGGTCCAGCCGATGGATTGCGCCGACCACGCGGCGGCGCTCGCGGCGGCGATCGCGCTGGCGATGGAGCGGCCGCGGTGGCGGCTGACACTGCAGGCGCACAAGGTCGTCGGACTTCCCTGAAAAAACGACCATGAAAAAGGGGCTGGCAGATCGCTCCGCCAGCCCCCATTTCGGTATAAATGACAGCGCCCCCGAAGCGGGGGCGTCAGTCAATTACATCGCGTTGTTGGTCGTCATGTTCATGTCGTTCGACATGTTCATGTCGCCGTTCATGGTCATGTTCATATCGGAGGCCATGTTGGCGTCGGCGTTCATGGCACCATCGACAGCAGTCGTGTCGTTGGTAACAACGTTCTCGGCGTTCATGGTTTCATCGACATTCATCGTGTTTTCGGCAGCATCATTCTTGCTGCAAGCAGCAACCGCCAGGGCCGCACAAGCGACCAGGATAAGAGCACGCATTCAAAACTCCCTTGATTTTTTACGACCTGGAGCAGGTTTGCCCCACTTTCCAAATCGCGCGCACAATAGGGCTTGGGGCTCAATGCCTCAAGGGTGATTCGCATCTCGTGCGAGATTCCCCAGAAAATCGCGAAAAGTCGCGCGTAGGGCGCGGTCTAGATCGGCCATTTTCGCCACTCGGCCGAGGGCGTTGAGGCTGGTCACGCCAAATTCCTCGATGCCGCACGGGACGATCCCTGAAAAGTGACTGAGGTCGGGCGCGACGTTGATCGAGAAACCGTGGAGCGTGACCCAGCGCTTCACCCGTACCCCGATTGCGCCGATCTTGGCTTCAGTCGGCCCTGATCCGGTCCAGATGCCGATCCGCCCACATTCGCGTCGCGCTTCGACGTCGAGATCCGCCAAAGCCGCGATCATCCAGCCTTCGAGGCAGTGAACGAAGTGGCGGATGTCGCGGCCGCGTGCTTCCAGGTCGAGCATCACATAGCCGACGCGCTGGCCGGGGCCGTGATAGGTATAACGCCCGCCGCGCCCCGCCTCGACCACGTCGAAGCCTTGGGGATTGAACAATTCGACCGGGTCGGCGCTGGTCCCGGCGGTGAATAATGGCGGATGCTCGACCAGCCAGGCAAGCTCGGGGGCGGTGCCGGCGCGGATCGCGGCGGAACGCGCCCCCATCTCGGCCAGCGCCTGGCGGTAGGGAGTGAGGCCGTCACTGACCCGCCATTCGATGCCGTCGATCAAATCCATCGTGCCGCAATGGCGCGGGGCACCACGGCTCGCAAGTGCGCCAGCCCGTCCAAGCGCAATTGCCATGTCCCGCTGCATTACGCATAGACGAGGCGAGACGAAGGGGAATGAGCAGTGAAATTGTCGATCGGCAAGGCGTGGGACGAAGCCAGCGCATTTTTGGGTAAGGAAGCCCGGCTGGTGGCGCCGGTTGCGCTTGCGACCTTCGCGCTTCCGTCGATCCTTGCCGACTGGGCCTATCCCGGCGGGCGCACCGGTGGCGCCGCCAGCGGGCTGCTGGTGGTCGTGCTGTTGGCGGTGATGGTCGGGCAAATGACCATCGTGTTGCTCGTCAATGGATGGCGCGGAAGCGTCGGCGAGGCGATGGCCAAGGCGGCACGGCGGTTGCCGATCCCGATCGCCGCACTGATGATCGTGATCCTGCCATTGATGCTGGTCGCGATCATCGGCTTCGGTGCGTCGATCGCGAACGCCGGGATAACCGACCCGGCCGCGCTAACCCCGGGAGTGATCGCCAAATTGCCCAACGTCGGGTGGCTGTTACTGTTGCTGACGGTGGCGCTGATCATCGTCATGGTCCGTTTCTTTCCGATCGCCGCGATCGCAGTCAGCGAGCCGATTGGCCCGATTAAATTGCTCAAGCGCAGCTGGACTCTGACCAAAGGCAATTTCTGGCGCCTGTTCGTGCTGGTGTTGCTGCTCGGGATTATCGCGCTGGTGCTCGACTGGGCGGTGACGGCAGTGGTTGGATCGATTGCTACGCTCGCCGCGGGTGAGGCAAAGGCGTTCAACCTGTCCGCGTTGCTGGTCGCGCTGGTCAGCGGGCTGGTCGGGGCATTGGTGTCTTCGGTTTCGGCAGCGATGGCCGGGCGGGTCTATGCCCAATTGTCGGTCGAACCGAGCGTCCCGACGACCGCCTGAGCGCCGTCACGCCCAGCGCGCCAGCGGGGGCAGACTCATCAGGATGGCGTCGATGTTGCCGCCGGTCTTGAGCCCGAACAAGGTGCCACGATCGTAAAGCAGGTTGAATTCGACGTAGCGGCCACGAAATTCGAGCAGGGCCTGATGGTCGGCGTCGGTGAATGGCTGGTCCATCCGCTTGCGAACCAGCGCCGGGAAAATGTCGAGAAACGCCTCGCCGACGTCGCGGGTGAAGGCGAAATGCTGGTCGAAATGATCCTCCAGCCGGTCGAAGAAGATCCCGCCCACTCCGCGCGCCACCTGGCGGTGGGGCAGCCAGAAATATTCCTCGGCCCATTTCGAAAAGCGCGGATAGAAGGTTGGGTCATGCGCGGCGCAGGCAGCGCGAAGCCGGGCGTGGAACGCGTCGGTATCGTCCGCATAGGCAATTGCCGGATTGAGATCGGCCCCGCCGCCAAACCACCGCCGGGTGGTGGTGAGGAAGCGGCAATTCATGTGCACCGCCGGGACATTGGGGTTGGCCATATGCGCCACCAGGCTGATCCCGGTGGCGAAGAAGCTGGGATCGACCTCGGCGCCGGGGATCGAGGCCGCGAATTCCTCGCTGAAGCGCCCGGCAACGGTCGAGACATTGACCCCGACCTTCTCGAACACCTTGCCGTTCATCTGCGACCGCACTCCGCCGCCGCCCGGTGAGCCGTCGGTCTCGGAGCGGTCCCACGGAGTATAGTCGAACCCGGCATCGCTGCCCGCCTCACGCTCGATCTCCTCGAACGCAACGCAGAGCCGCGTGCGGAGCGACTCGAACCAATCACGCGCGGCTTGTTGTTGGCCATCGAGCGGTTTCATTGGGGCAGACCTCCAGTCTGGCGCAGTGCTTCGCCTAGCGCGAGGGCGGCGGCGGTGGCGAGGTTGAGCGAGCGGACTTCGCCGCGGATCGGGATTCGCAGGGTCGCGTCGCAGTCCGCAGCCACGTCGGGCGGGACTCCGGCGCTTTCCTTTCCGAGCAACAAAATGTCGTCGGCCGCGAAGGCGAAATCATAGGGCGAATGCGCGCCCTTGGTTGAGAGCAATACAAGCCGGCCCGGGGTGGCGGCGCGGAAGCCGGCGAAATCTTTGTGGTGGGAGATCGCGACCGCGTCGATATAGTCCATTGCGGTGCGGCGCACTCGTTTGTCGTCCCAGGCAAAGCCCATTGGCTCGATCAGGTCGACCCCGACTCCGAAGCAAGCACCGAGGCGAAGCACGGCACCGACATTCTGGGCGATCTCGGGCTCGTAAAGGGCAATGCGCATGGCGGTCGCGATAGTCCGCAATCCGCTTGCCGCACAAGTGCGTCGCAAGCATTGGCAATTTGACCATTTGCAACCGCCGGTCGAGCCGCTATCAGGCCCGCCAATCGCTTGGGGGCAACCCGGCGATGCGCTACCTTGTGCCAGTCGGCACGACGCGAATTTCGATTACGCCAATTTCTACTAAGGGTGAGCATGGCCACGCTGGAAAAATCCGCAGGCAGTCCGGAACCGGACGCGAATACCGGAGACGGTGTTCGTCGCCGCGATTTCATCAATATTGCGGCGGTCAGCTTCGCCGGGGTCGGCGCGGCCGCAGTGGTGGTGCCGTTGATTTCCCAAATGAGCCCGTCGGCCGACGTGCTTGCGCTCGCATCGAGCGAAGTCGACATTTCCAAAATCGCATCGGGGCAGGCGATCAAGACCGTGTGGCGCAAGCAGCCGGTGTTCGTCCGCAACCTGACGCAGGCCGAGATCACCGCCGCCAACGCGGTCAAGCTGAGCGATCTGCGCGACCCGCAGTCGCTGGCCGAGCGGACCAAGCCGGGCAAGCAGAACTGGCTCATCACGCTGGGCGTATGCACCCACCTCGGCTGCATCCCGCTGGGCACTGGCGAGGGTGAGAATAAAGGGCCGTTCGGCGGCTATTTCTGCCCGTGCCACGGCTCGGCTTATGATACTGCCGCGCGGATCCGCTCGGGGCCGGCGCCGACCAATCTGGTGGTGCCCGAATATGCATTCACGTCCGACACTGTCGTGACCATCGGTTAAGGGACGGAACGATGAGCTTTTCCTGGGCCAAGCCCTATGAACCCAAGTCCGGCCTGAGCAAGTGGTTCGATGACCGCCTGCCACTTCCGCGCCTCGTCTATGGCGCCATCGGTGGCGGCTATCCTGTGCCGCGAAACCTCAATTACTTTTGGAACTTTGGCGTGCTCGCCGGGATTTTCCTGATGGTGCAGATCGTCACCGGCATTACGCTGGCGATGCATTATTACTCGTCGGTCGATGGAGCGTTCAATTCGGTTGAGCATATCATGCGCAACGTCAACGCTGGCTGGATGCTGCGCTACGCCCACGCCAATGGCGCGAGCTTCTTCTTCATCGTGGTCTACATCCACATCTTCCGCGGGCTGTTCTACGGCTCATACAAGGCGCCGCGCGAGTTGATCTGGATGCTCGGGCTGGTGATCTACCTGCTGATGATGGCGACCGCCTTCATGGGCTATGTGCTGCCGTGGGGGCAGATGAGCTATTGGGGGGCGCAGGTCATCACCGGCTTCTTCTCGGCCTTTCCGTTGGTCGGCGAGCCGGTTCGTATCTGGCTGCTCGGTGGTTATTCCCCCGACCAGGCGGCGCTGACCCGCTTCTTCTCGCTGCATTATCTGATGCCGTTCGTGATCGCCGGCGTGGTCATCCTCCACATCTGGTCGCTGCATATTCCAGGCTCGAACAACCCGACCGGGGTCGATGTGAAGAGCGAGAAAGATACGCTTCCGTTCCATCCCTTCTACACCGCCAAGGATGGCTGGTTCGTGGGGGCGGTGCTGACGGCCTTTTGCCTGGTGTTGTTCTTCGCCCCCAACGCGCTCGGCCACCCCGACAATTATATTCCGGCCAACCCGCTGGCGACCCCGGCGCATATCGTCCCCGAATGGTATTTCTTGCCGTTTTATGCGATTCTCAAGGCGTTCACGATCGACCTCATCCTGCCCGCCAAATTGTGGGGCGTGCTGGCGATGTTCGGCTCGATCCTGCTGCTGTTCCTGCTTCCGTGGCTCGACAATTCGCCGGTCCGCTCGGGCAATTACCGCCCGGTGTTCAAGCGCTTTTTCGTGATTCTGGTGATTGATGTGCTGGTCCTTGGTTGGGCGGGTGGCGCGACGGTCACGCCGACCGTCGTCGCAATCAGCCAGATCGCCACAGCTTATTATTTCGCGCATTTCCTGATCATCCTGCCGCTCATTTCGAAGCATGAGAATACGCTTCCGCTGCCGTCGTCGATCTCGGCCTCGGCACTGCATGGCGAGCTTCAGGAAAGCGCGCCGATCGGCACCTCCAAGACCGCAATAGCGGCAGCCGAATAAAGGGAAATTCGCAGCAATGATCCGCCTATTCAGCTACGCCGCCGGTGCAGTCCTTACGCTGGTTCTGATGATCTCCTTGTTCGGGACGGTCAAAGAGGCAATTGTCTCGCCTGCCGCAGCGAGCGTCGAGCACGAATATCATCGCGAGCCCAAGGAGCTCAAGCTCGCGTCCGACGGACCGCTCGGCAAATTCGACCGCGCCCAGTTGCAGCGCGGGTTGCAGGTCTACACCGAGGTGTGCGCGGCGTGCCACGGGGTCAGCCTGGTGTCGTTTGGTGACCTCAGCGCGCTTGGCTATAATGAAGGGCAGATCAAGGCGTTCGCCGGATCGGGCAATTTCTGGAAGATCGAAGTACCCTCGATCAACCCCGACACCGGCGAAGCGGCGACCCGCAAGCCGACCCCGGCCGATCGCTTCCCGTCGCCTTATCCGAACGAGACCGCGGCTCGAGCGGCCAATCGGAATGCGCTTCCGCCGGACCTTTCGCTGATTACCAAGGCGCGCGAAGGCGGCGCTGCGTACACCTATTCGCTGCTCGTCGGGTATGAAAAGCAGCCGGCGGAATTGCTCAAGCATTTCCCGACCGCGAAGACTCCCGATGGCCTCTATTACAACCCTTATTTCGCCAATTTGAACCTGGCGATGCCGCCGCCGATCACGAGTGACGGACAGGTCACCTATGGCGAGGGCTCGCCCCCGGCGACGGTCGATCAGATGGCCAAGGACGTGTCCGCCTTCTTGGTGTGGACCGCCGAGCCGAAGCTCGAGAATCGCCATCGCACCGGGATCGTGGTGGTGGTGTTCCTGCTGTTCGCGACCATCCTCGGCTACATGAGCTACAAAAACATCTGGGCCGAAGCGAAGCGCAAGGTGGCGCTCAAGGGTCCGCTCGACCCCGACAATCAGGCGCGTCGCAATCGCGCCAAGGGCAAGGCCGGAATCGAAGGTTAGGGCCGGGATCGTGACCAGCGCCGACGAACTCAAGGCGCTGGTTCGCACCATCCCCGACTTTCCCAAGCCGGGGATCGAGTATCGCGACATCACGACCTTGTTGCTCGACCGCACCGGCCTGGCCGCCGCGGTCGATGCGCTGGCCGCCACGGTAGACGGCCCGATCGACCTTGTGGCGGCGATCGAGGCGCGCGGTTTCGCGATCGGCGGGGCGCTTGCGGTCGAGCTTGGCGCGGGCCTGCTGCTGATCCGCAAGGACGGCAAATTGCCCGGCGCGACCATCGCCGAGGATTATGCGCTGGAATATGGCACCGACCGGCTGGCGATGCATGTCGATGCCGTCGCGCCCAGCGCGCGGGTGCTGGTAATCGACGATCTGATCGCGACCGGGGGGACAGCGCTGGCGGCAGTGCGTTTGGTGCGGCGCGCCGGGGGCGTGGTGGTCGGGGCCCGCTTCCTGATCGATCTGCCCGCACTGGGCGGTGCGGCGGCGCTTCGAGCCGACGGGGTCGAGGCGATCAGCCTGATGGCGTTCGAGGGCGACTAGGCGCCGTCGGGACGCCGCTGCATCAGGACGATCGAGGTGTAGCGCATGACGTCGACCCCATCCTGGTTGGTGACGATCGTCTTGGTGCGGATCGTGCCGAGTTCGGGCTTCGAGCGCGACGGCGTTTTTTCGATGATCTCGCCGCGGACCGCGAGGCGATCGCCGGGATAGACCGGCTTGAGCCAGCGAAGATCATCGATTCCGGGCGAGCCGAGGCCGGCCTGCGGCACTTTGGTCAGTGCGTCGACGATCACCCGCATGCTCATCGCGCCCGTGTGCCAGCCCGAGGCGGCGACCCGCCCGAAATGCGTCCTGGCGGCGGCTTCATCGCTGAGATGAAACGGCTGCGGATCATATTTGCGGGCGAATTCGAGCACTTCCTCACGGGTGACGTCGTAATGACCGAACAGAGTATCAGTCCCGACTTCTAGGTCTTCCCAGTAGAGCATCGGTTCAATCACCCTCGTCGCGATCGGCAGCGACGGCCGCCATGCTAATTTGCAATGCGCGTTAGCATGGCGGGACGAGGCGGCGCTAGAATTTGCGGCCGATGCGCAGGCCGATGGTGCGGGGGCGGGTGATAACCGTATAGGTCTTCCCGCCGCTCGCGGTGACGCCGAACGGATCGCCGCAGACTTCCTCTCGGCATTGAATGCCTTTCGACAATTGCCCGCGCACGTCGAACAAGTTCTTGACGAAGAGGTCGACACTCCAAGAGCCTTTGTCGAGGCCTGCGGACACGTCAGCCTCGGCATATGATTTCATGTTGCCGAAGATGTCATTGATTCCCGGCCTGAGGTCGCGACGGCGTGTTCCTTCATAGGTCAAAACGCCCTGTACGTTGGCCTTGATGTCGGAATTCAGGTTCCATTCGTAGCGCAGGCTGGTGCTGCCTTTCCACGGAGCGGTGAGCGGAAGTTTGTCACCCTTCTCGGCAATCAAGTCCAAGCCGCCAAAAAGGCCAGCGTCGCGACAGTCGAGCGCCGCTTGGTCGAAGCAAAAGTCCTCCCGAAGGACGGCATGGTTATATGAGACACCAGTACTCCAGGTCAGGCCTTGCATCGGCCTCAGCAATAGGTCCGCTTCCACGCCGGTGATCCGCGCTTTGCCGACGTTGCGAACAACTGTCAGGCCATTTTCGCCCAAGAGCGAGACCTGCATGTCGTTCCAGTCTTCGATATAGGCGGCGACGTTGAAGTGAGATCCCCGGCCGAAGCTGAACTTCGCGCCGGCTTCGTAGTTGGTGAGGTAGTCCGCAGCGTATGGCGGGAGACTGCCGCGGCGGTTGACGCCGCCCGGCCGGAAGCCGCGCGACCAGGTCGCGTAGAAAAGCAAGTCGTCGTTCGGCTTGTAGGTCAGGTTGAGGCGGTGAACGAACCCGGTGCCCTTCACGCGCTTGTCGAGGTTGGTGCAGGGCGATCCCGAGACCTCCGGCGGTGCGAAGCACTGCGACACGCCGGTGCTGCCGCCGAACGCGTAGCCTTCGCCAAAGCCGAAGAAGCCCTTTAGCGAGTTGTCGAACTTGTACCAACGCCCGCCGGCGGTCGCGGTCAACTTCGGCATGATGTCGAAGGAAAGTTCGCCGAAGGCGGCATAGTCGCGGTCGACGCGAAGCTGCTTGGTGAGCCAGACATTGTTGGTGCCTGGCACGGTGAGGTCGTCCGCGAGCCCGGGGATGATGTAGTTCTGCTCGATATTATGTTCCTGACGCTGGTAGAAGAGGCCGGCCACCAATCGCAGCCGCTTGTCCGCAGGCGAGGTAAAGCGCAACTCGTGCGAGATCTTCTTGAAGCTGTCGTCGGCCTGGATCAGTTGGTTCGGAACGATCGAGTCGCCGGCATTGTCGTACCAATAGGCACCATAGCCCGACAGTTCGTTGTAGAAATAGGCGTAGTCGGAATAGTCGAGCTCTGAATCTACCTGTCGGCGCATGTACGAGCCGGCATAGGTGACATCGAGATTGGCGATCTTGCCTTCGACGGTCAGCGCGGCCGGGCTCCACTTGTCCTTAAGCCTCTCCGGGTTGAACTGCATAGTTTAATAGTGGGCCCGGCCGCGCGCCTCGGCGCAGGAACCCGTATCCGTCTGC
>JAJAZM010000124.1 GCA_026785645.1 Sphingomonas bacterium
ACGATCTTCCTGAGTTACGCGCATGCCGACGGCAAACGCGCGCAGCAGCTCGCCGCCGCGCTAACCGCGCGTGGTTATACGGTGTGGTGGGACACGCTGATCGAAGGCGGGGCATCCTTTGCCAAGTCGATCCGCGAGGCATTGGAAGCGGCCGACGCGGTGGTCGTGCTGTGGTCGAAAACCTCGATTGAGTCCGACTGGGTAGCCGACGAGGCGGCGCAGGGGCGCGACCGCAAGCGGCTGGTGCCACTGTCGCTCGACGGCAGCCTGCCGCCGCTGGGATTTCGCCAATATCAGACGATCGACCTGTCGGGTTGGCGGGGCAAGGGGGCATCGGCCCAAGTCGATTCGATCGATCGCGCGATTGGTACCGCAATCGGTGGCACGCCAGGGGTGCAAAGGGTTGCGCAGGCCTCGACGGTCGACCGGCGCAGCGCGCTGCTGATTGCCGGCGGTGCGGGGGTCGCACTGGCTGGCGGCGGCGCACTTTATGCGTGGCGCGACGATTGGTTCGGCCCCGGCGCGGGTGAGCGGACGATCGCGGTGCTGCCATTCAAGAATCTGAGCGGCGATACGGCTCAGGCCTATCTGTCGGACGGGCTGACCGAGGAAGTCCGCGCCGCTTTGACCCGCAACGCCGGCTTGCAGGTGCTGGCCGCGACAACCTCCAACACCGCGCGCGATCATTCCGAAGGCGCGACCGCTATCGCGGGCAAGCTGGGCGTCGCGCATTTGCTCGAAGGTTCGGTCCAGCGTGCCGGCGACGTGGTCCGGGTGGCGATTGAGCTGACCGACGGCAAGACCGGATTTTCGACCTGGGCGAAGCGGATCGACGCGCGGCTGACCGACATTTTCGCCTTCCAGACCGAAATTGCGCGGACTGTGTCCGAGGCGCTGTCGGTACGAATGGCGACTCAGGATCCGGCGCCGGGCGGAACGCGCAACGTCGCGGCCTATGAGGCGTATCTGCGGGGCAAGGCGCTGTACAATCTGTCGAAGGATGAGAAGACCGACCGCCAAGCCAAGGCATTGTACGAAAATGCCATCGCGGCCGACCCCGATTTCGGCCTTGCCCATGCAGCGCTGTCGCGGGTGCTGTCGTCGATCGCCAGCGCCTACGCCCCGGCGAGCGAGATCAAGGCGCTGTATGCCGCCGCGATCAGCGAGGGGCGCAGGTCGGTGTCGCTGGCGCCCAAGCTGGCCGAAGCGCATCTCGCGCTCGGCTATGCCCTGTTCGCGGGGAGGCTCGACGTGAAGGGCGCGCGCTCATCCTATGACCTCGCCTATCGCTACGGGCGCGGCAATGCCGACATCCTGCTGCTTTACGCGCTGTACACGGTGCGGGCGCGGCGCTTTGCCGAGGCCGGGTCGGCGATCGATCGCGCGGTGGCGCTCGATCCGCTCAATCCGCGAAGCCACCGCGCGGCGGGTTCGATCGGCTATGCCGCGCGCGATTACGACAAGGCGATCGGCCATTTGCACCGCGCGCTCGAGCTCAATCCGGAAATGCGCAACGCTTATGGGGTGATGGGCAATTGCCTGATCGCAAAAAACCGTCTGGCCGAGGCGCGGACCGCGCTGGAGGCGGAGAAAAGCGCGATGTTGCGGCTGACCGGCCTGGCCGTGGTCGAGCATCGCTCGGGCAATCGCGCGGCGGCGCAGCGTGCGTATGACGATCTGGTCCGCGAAGTCGGCGACGCGGCGCTGTATCAGCAAGCCGAAGTGATGGCCCAATGGGGGCGGCCGGACGAGGCGATGAACTTGCTCCGCCGGGCGCGCGACGTCGGCGATTCGGGACTGACCCTGGTCGCCAGCGACCCGTTGCTCGACCCGATTGCCAAGGATCCGCGGTTCCTGGCGTTCGTGCGCGAGATCGGCTTCGCCTGACGGGGCTATCGCGAATCGCTGATCCGTGCGAATTTACTCGGGCTGTAACCAGTGAGGGAGAAAGCCAATGACGATCGACATCCTGAACTTCGGGCCGAACGATGACGAGGATAATCCCGCCGAGGGAAACCCCGACGACCGTGGTAGCCCCGATGATCGTGGCAGCCCCGACGATCGCGGCAGCCCCGACGACCGCTAGGGCTTGTTGTCTAGCGCAATTCGCTGATTGACGGATCCGCTGCCATCGCGCGGCGGATCCAGTCGCGGAAATGGTCGCGGTCGATGCGCAGATAGACGCCGGGGCTGTTGGTGCGATAGCAGCCGAAGCCGAAATTGACGACCCCGACCAGCAATGGCCGGTCGGTTTCCAACACCAGCGGCCCGCCGCTGTCGCCCTCGCACGTGTCGTTGTCGGGCGCGCCGGCGCACAGGTGATAGACGGCGGTCCAGCCCTTGTTCTGCGGATATGCGGCGCAATCGACGGTCGTCAGGTCGACCTGGGTGAGGTCGGGCTGATAGCTCTGGTCCTTGCCTTCCTCGGCCTTGCCCCAGCCGGTGGCATAGACTGCGACCCCGGGCTCGAGCGGTGGGCCGTCATACAGGTCGATCGCCTCGATCGGGCCCGAATCCTCCTCGATCGTGGCGTCGTCGGCGACGAAATGGACCAGCGCAATGTCATAGGCCTTGCGCTGCTTGTTGTAATCGGCGTGGCGGACCATCCGGTCGATGCGGTAGGTGGCGCCTTCCTCAAGGTCGATGGTCGAGGCGCCGAGGCGGACGCGGTAGCCGTTGGCGATCCGTTCGGCATTGATGCAATGCGCCGCGGTCAGCACCCAGCCCGGCGCGATCAGCGAGCCGCCGCATTTGTGGGCGAGGTCCCATTCGTCGCGCGCCTCGAGTTCGGTCGCGGTCCATTGGCTGGTGCCCGAATAGATTTGCGCCTGCCACGGGACACCCGTGGTCGGCTCCTCTTCGGCGGGCTGTTGCTGCGCGGTGGCCGCGATCGGCGCGAGCAGGAGCGCGAGTGGTGCAAGCCAGGACAGTCGACGCATGGTTGGTTCCCCCCAAGGCTCCGAGGATAACGCATCGCTGGCAATTTGCCACCGTTGACCAGGCCGCGTCTTGATGGCAGTTGAGCCGCGACTGGATCGCCCCCCGGGCGGGTGTAGCTCAATGGTAGAGCTTTTGCTTCCCAAGCAAGTGACGAGGGTTCGATTCCCTTCACCCGCTCCAAAAACGACAGGCCGCGCGCCTGTCGAATTTTGGAGCGCCCAGCGCAGCTGGGGCGACCCTAAGCCTTGACCGACCCCGGATCGAATTCCGCAAACCCCGCGGCTCTGCCGTGAAGCGCGGCGTCGAGGCGGTCGCTGTCGAGCCGGCCTTCCCAGCGCGAGACGACGATCGTCGCCACTGCATTGCCGATGAAGTTGGTCAGGCTGCGGCATTCGGACATGAAGCGGTCGACGCCGAGGATCAGCGCCATTCCCTCGATCGGCACGGTGGGGACGATGGCGAGGGTGGCGGCGAGTGTGATGAAACCCGCGCCGGTGACTCCGGCGGCGCCCTTCGACGACAGCATCGCGACCCCGAGCAGCGCCGCCTGCTGGCCCCAGCTGAGGTCGATTCCATAGGCCTGGGCGATGAACAAAGCCGCCAGCGTGAGGTAGATGTTGGTGCCGTCGAGATTGAACGAATAGCCCGCCGGGACGACCAGCCCGACCACCGATTTGGGGCAGCCGGCATCCTCCATCTTCTCGATCAGGGCGGGGAGCGCGCTTTCGCTCGACGAAGTGCCCAGCACGAGCAATAATTCGGCCTTGAGATAGGCGATCAGGCGGAAGATCGAGAAGCCGCTGGCGCGCGCGACGAGGCCGAGGATGACGAGCACGAAGAACAGGCTGGTGAGATAGAAGGTCGCTACCAATGTCGCCAGGCTGGCGACCGCGCCGAGGCCATATTTGCCGATGGTGAAAGCCATCGCCCCGAACGCGCCGAGCGGGGCGAGGATCATCACCAATCCGACCAATTTGAACACCACGCGCGACAGATCCTCGAGCGCAGCCAGCAACCGCTCGCCGGGTTTGCCGACCATCGTCAGCGCCACCCCGAACAGGATCGCGACCAGCAATGTCTGGAGGATGTTGCCCGCGGTCAGCGCCGAAACGAGGGTGTCGGGAATCATGTCGAGCAGGAAGCCCGAGAGCGTCGTGTCATGCGCCTTGGCGGCATAATCGGCGATCTTGGTCGGGTCGGCGGCGGCCTGATTGACCACCAGCCCGGCGCCGGGCTTGACGGTGTTGGCGACCAGCATGCCGAGGAGCAGGGCGAGGGTCGAGAAGGTCAGGAAATAGGCCATCGCCTTCAACGCCACGCGGCCGACCGCAACGAGATCGCGCAAGCCCGCAATGCCGGTGACGATGGTCAGGAAAATCACCGGTGCGATGACCATCTTGACCAGTTTGATGAATGCGTCGCCGAGCGGCTTGAGCGCTTCTCCGGTGGCCGGGGCGAAATGACCGAGCGCGATACCGAGCACGATCGCCACCAGCACCTGGAGGTAGAGGTGGCGATACCAGGCGCGGGGCAGGGAGGGCGGCGGCGATGTATCGATGCTTACGGCCACGTGCTGCGCCCCCATTCCCGCGCCCGACTAGAGCAAGCCGAAGCGTGGCGGGCAATGGCCAAGAGAAAACGGCGCCGCCCGAGGGCGACGCCGTTTCCTGTCATTTTTACGAACTACCAGGCAATGTTCAGGCTGCCGCTGATCGTCCGCGGAGCGCCGATCTGCGCGAAAGGCGCGGAGCCGAGCACACCACTGGTCGAGACGCTCTGGTTGAGACCAGAGAAACCGCCGCCAACATACAATTCGTCGAACAGGTTGTAGACGTTGAGCGCGAGATAGCTCTTCTCGAGACCCTTCAGGGCCCTGAGCGTGTAGCGAAGGTCGAGATTGACCAGCCAATAAGCGGGGGTCTTCGAGGGGAAGAGCTGCGTGATCCCGCCCTCCACGTCGACGTCGCCGGCCAGGACCGACTCATTGGTATCGAACACGAACCGCGGACCGGTACGCTTTGCGGTTACCCCGAAGTCGAAATCGCCGAGGCTGGCGAGAGCCGACACGCCATAAGTATATTTCGGCGTCCCGGATTCCTCCTTGCCCGAAGTAAAGGCGCAGTTGCGGCGAGCGATCGCTCGATCGGCCGGTGTTGCCAGTGGCGCGGTATCGCAATTAAACGACGCCGGCCCTGCGATCTGGAGATTGTCCTGAATGTCCGATTCGTTCCATGAACCGAAACCGTAGAGGGTCAACTGGCGGATCGGCGCATAAGCGATCGAGCCGTCGAAGCCCCACTTGTGTACGTCGCCAAGGTTGCGGAAAGTCGACGCGTTCAGTTCCGGATCGAACGATTCCGCGATGCGATCCTTGAATAAGGTTTTCCAAATCCCGATTTGTGCCTGAATTTTCGAGCTTCGATAGCGCAGGCCGCCTTCGAACGTGTCGGTAATTTCCGGACGCGGGTTGGCTTCCTCGGTACCTTCGGGGAAGAAGAACGACGAGTAGAGCTGGTCGGTGCCGGGAACAGACAGGCCCTTGGCGTAGCTGGCAAAGGCCGAAATCCGCGGCGTGATATCGAACACCACACCGATGTTCGGCAGCAATTTGTCATATTTCAGCGTGCGCTTTTGCGGCGGAGAAAAGCCGCTGACGCGCTTGCCGGTAATCGGATCAACGACATAGGGGTTGGCCGCAAGATAGGCAGCTTCGGCATCGCTGTCACCGCTGAAGCAGGTGACCGCATTGCCGTTGGGATTGACCGTGAAGCAATTGTTCTGAAGCTCGCGGACGAAGAATGGGGCGCGAACGCCCACGTTAACCGTCAGCCGCTTGTCGATGAACGACCCGACATATTCAGCTGCGACCTGTTTGAGGATCGCCTCGCTTTTCCGGTCGCGCTTCTGGAGGGGCACTCCGTCTGTTGTCGATATTGATGTAGTGCCTGAATTGACCGGATCGTTGACTGGAAACACATCGAGCGGCTCGCCGCTGGTGTCGAGGAAGCCGACTTGGCCGGTCTGCCGGTGGAAGGCATGGTCGTAGGTTACGCCGGCGCGGAGGAGATGATCGTCGGTTATCCTCCAGCGCAGGCCGGCGATCACACCATAGCGATCGGTCTGGGTCTGGCTCGGCGCCAGCAGCGACACCTGGTCAAGTATATCGCCGTCGCCATTGAGATCGCGACCAAAGAACGGGGTCGCCGATGTGCCGGTCGCACTGGTGGTGAAATAGCCGGTGTAGGGAACGCCAGCGATATTGTTGAAGCCCTCGCGCGCCGAAACCGTGCCGCCGCCGTTGGCCTTTACATATTGATAACTGGGATCGATCGTCAGGGTCAGACTGTCGGTCAGGGTAAAGCGAGAATTGACGCGGATGTTCCCGGTATTCGAAGGATTGAACCGCCGGTCGAACTCAGTGCCGCAGCTGTTCGTCGTATCGGCCACGCCAGCCTGCGGCGTGTCGGTACTGCACGGAAAATTGATGTCGTACTTGCGCTCGCTGCGTTTGGTCGGGAAGGCGTTGGGAACATCGTCGCGATCAGTACGCAGTCGGACCGAACCGAAGAAGTTATTGCGGTTGCGGTTGTAATTGCCGGCGATCGAGAAGAAATCGCCGTTGCTACCAAGCGGTTGGTAGATTTTGGCGTTATATTGCTGCTTGTCGACGACGCCGTAATTGTTGAACGGATTGTCGTTCTTGGCGTTGCTGACGGAGACGAACGCGCGCGTGCCCCAAGGGCCGATCTCGCCGGTGTTGATCATCGCGAAGATGCGGCGGAAATCGAACTCGCCGAGCGAACCGAGCACCCGACCGCCAAATTCCTTGGTCGGGGTGAGCGTGCGGTAGTTGACCGTGCCGCCGACCGCCGAGGCAGTGGGGCTGTCGACGTCGGTCGAGCCCATGCTGACATTGACCTGCTCGATCAATTCGGGATCGAGTTGCTGGTTCGAGAAGATCGCGTAGTTGCCGCTGTCGTTGAGCGGGATGCCGTCGAAGGTCAGGCTGATGCGGTTGGAGTTGAAGCCGCGAATGGTTAGCGTGCCGCCCGATGAACCATAAGCATCATTGTTCTGGAAGCTGACGCCCGGAACCAAATTGATGGTGTCGAGGATGGTCTGGCCCGGATTCTGGCGCGAGATGATTTCCTGGGTCAGGACCGCCTTGGCCTTCGAGGTATCAGGCGCCTGGACGCCGCCGACATCCTGGGTACGGGTGCCGGTGACGATGATCGCCTGCTGCTCGAAATCTTGTGAGCCGGTCGACTGGGCAAAAGCGGCGGTCGGGAAAATGACAGCCGACGAG
>JAJAZM010000125.1 GCA_026785645.1 Sphingomonas bacterium
ACCAGGTGGACCGGGACCTGCGGGTTGATCTTCTGCGGATCGCCGCCGAGGCTCTTCATCGCGTCGCGCATCGCAGCGAGGTCGACCACCGCCGGCACGCCGGTGAAATCCTGCATCAGCACCCGCGCCGGGCGATACTGGATCTCGCGGTTGATCGTCCGCTCCTTGAGCCAGTCGGCCATCGCCTGGAGATCGTCGCGGGTGACGGTCACGCCATCCTCGAAGCGCAGCAGATTTTCGAGCAGCACCTTCATCGAGAACGGCAGGCGCGACACGTCGCCGAGCGCGGCCGACGCCTTGGGCAGCGAATAATAAGCATAGGTCTTGCCGCCGGCCTCGAGCGTCGAGCGGGTGTTGAGACTGTCGTGGCCGGTGGGGATCATCATGGACCTCTTATGCTGGGACGCGCCGCCCAAGCGGCCCGCGGAACTGCCCGCGCCCTAGCAACTTCACCCGGCGATGACAAAGGGCCTAGAGCCAGCCCTTCCTTCGCGCATAGAGAAACGGAAGCACCGCGCTGGCGAGGATCAGGGTGAGCGCGAAGGGATAGCCGAACAGCCATTTCAATTCGGGCATATGTTCGAAATTCATTCCGTAAATGCCGGCGATCAGGGTCGGCGGCATGAACACCACCGCGAATATCGAGAAGATCTTCATCACGTCATTCTGCTCGAGGCTGATCAGTCCGAGGCTGGCGTCGAGCAGGAAGATCAGATTGTCGCCGAGGAAATTGCTGTGATCGTTCAACGCCTGGGCATCGGCCACCAGGCTTTTGATGTGGCGGCGGTTGGAAGGATCGGCTTCCATCGCGTCGGTAGTCTGGAGGAAGGTCAGCAATCGGGCCGAACTGACCGAGGTTTCGCGCAGCCGGGCGAGCAATTGCTGGGCCTTGCCGATCCGCATCAGCAGCGCCTCAAGCCGACGCTCGGGCGATTTGCCGCGGTGCGTACGGCGCTGGAAAATCTGGTGGGAGATCGATTCGATGTCCTTGCCCGCGACCTCGAATTCGTCGGCCAAGCGGTCGACGATCGCGTCAAGCAGGCGGACGAACAACGTGTTGGGGTCGCTCGCGATGTCGGGCTCGGCATAGGCATATTCGGCAAACACGACGAATGGCTTGGGATCGACATAGCGGATCGAGACCAGATATTGGTCGGTCAGGATGAAGCCGATCGGGTCGCTGTCGGGATGGCCCTCGTTGATCCCGAACAGCACCGACATGGTCAGGAACGCCGCGCCGGTTCGCTGGTAGAGTCGGCTCGACGGCTCGATCTCGGCCAGTTCCGCGCGGGTCGGGATGTTGGTGCCGACCAGTTTCTCGGCCAGCGCTTCTTCTTCCTTGGTCGGCTCGAGCAGGTCGATCCAGATCGCACCCTCGGGCAACGCCGTGGTCGACCCCGCGTCAATCGGGGCGGCGGAGCAATCGGGGCCGAATACGCGAAGCATGGCGGGGTGATTGCCCGAAGCTGCGGGCTTTGCAAGCGCCCCGGCTTTGCTATGCCGGTCGGATGACCTTAGCCCCCCGCCGCGCCGCGCTCGCCGCGATCCTGTTGTTGGCCGCTGTCGGATTCATTCTGTGGGCAATGGAGCGACCGCTGATCTGCACCTGCGGTCGCGTCGACCTGTGGGGCCAGGTTGGACCCGAACAAAGCCAGATGCTGGCCGACTGGTACAGCCCGAGCCACTTCATCCACGGCCTGATCTTTTATGCTTTGCTGTGGCGGTTTGCGCGGCGCCAGCCGGTCGAAGGCCGCTTCCTGCTGTCGCTGGTGGTCGAGGCGGCGTGGGAGATTATGGAAAATACCCCGATCATCATCGACCGCTATCGCGAGGCGACGATGGCGCTCGGCTATAGCGGCGACACGATCCTCAATTCGATGAGCGACATCGCGATGATGGGGCTCGGCTTCCTCGCCGCACGGCGGCTGCCGCTGTGGCTGAGTGTCGCGCTTGCGATCGGCTTCGAACTGCTGACCCTGATCGTGATCCGCGACAATCTGACGCTCAACATCTGGATGCTGCTTGTCCCGACCGACGCGATCCGCATCTGGCAGGCCGGCGCCTGATCGCTAAGCTATTGGCAAGATGACACTTTTGCGGCATCTGGCGGACAGTTTGTTGAGGAGCAGCCAAGTGAAAGCATCGATCCTGTCCGGCGTAGCGATCGCCATCGCCATCGCCGCATCCCCGGCCCAAGCCGGTGAAGTATTCGGCGGGCTTTATGTCCATGGCGTCGATACGCCGCTGTCGCTTGGCGGCTCGCCCGAGGGCGGCTTCGATGGGCAGCTCGGCTATCGCGGCGATCCGATCATCGTCGGTACCGGGCTCGAGCCTTACGTGTTCGGTGCGCTCAATAGCAGTGGCGACACCAATTATGCCGCCGCCGGCCTGTCGTGGAAATTCGGCGACCGGATTTACGTTCGGCCGGGGCTGGGGATCGCGGTTCACACCGGGTCGGCGCGCGACACCGACAATCCGTTCAACGACAAGATCGAATTTGGCAGCCGCGTGCTGTTCGCGCCCGAAGTCGGCATCGGCGCGCGGATCAGCGAGCGGGCAACGGTCGAGGCGAGCTGGATCCATTTGAGCCACGCGACCCTGTTCGGCAAACAGAACCCGGGGATCGACAATATCGGCGTTCGGTTGAACTGGAAGCTCTAGCGCCTACAGGCAGCGCAGCAGCATCGGCTCGGCGCCGCGCGTGAGCGAGAACGGGCCAAGCAGAACGCCGTTCTCCAATCGCGCCTGCAGCGTCATCCGATCGCCCCTGACGGTCCCGCTGTAACGTGTTTGATAAGCTGTCCGGATCTCGCCGACGCGATCGGGGCCGCCATGTCCGGGAGTATGGGTGCCCAACGCCTCGAAGTTGCCATCGCCGCGCGGAACGACCGGCCCGTCGATCGTCCCGGCGGCGCAGTCGTAATCGAGTCG
>JAJAZM010000126.1 GCA_026785645.1 Sphingomonas bacterium
AGATTAGAAGTCTCGTGCTCTATCCAGCTGAGCTACGGGCGCGTGTCCTGATCTATGCGGTCAGGCGACCGCTTCGAGCAAGCCTTCGAACAATCGCCGGCCATCGGTCCCGCCATGCGCCGCCTCAAGCGCGCGCTCGGGGTGCGGCATCATGCCCAGCACATTTCCGCCGTCGTTGAGGATCCCGGCGATCGACCGCGCCGACCCGTTGACCTCATTAGTGTACCGGAACGCGACCCGGCCCTCGCCCTCTAGCCGGTCGAGCGTTTCGCGATCCGCCTGGAAATTGCCGTCATGGTGCGCGACCGGGATGACGATCTCCTCGCCCGCAAAATAGGCACTGGTGAAGATCGACCGGCTGGTTTCGACCGTCAGCCCGACGCTGCGGCAGACAAAGTGCAGCCCCGCGTTACGCATCAGCGCGCCGGGCAGCAGCCCCGCTTCGGTCAGCACCTGGAAGCCGTTGCAGATGCCGAGCACTGGAACGCCCTTGCCGGCCGCCTCGATCACCGCCTGCATGATTGGCGACCGCGCCGCCATCGCGCCCGAGCGGAGGTAATCGCCATAGGAGAAACCGCCGGGAATCGCGATCAGGCCGATGTTTGCAGGAAGCTCGATGTCGCGATGCCACACCATCGCCGGGGCGCGGCCGGTCACCGCCTCGATCGCCACCTTCAGATCCCGGTCGCAATTCGATCCAGGGAAGACGATTACCGCGCTATTCATCAGCCGGCGCGCTCGATCTTGAAGTTCTCGATCACCGTATTGGCCAGCAATGTCTTGCACATCGCCTCGACGTCGGAGTCGCTGGTGCCGTCGGCCAGGTCGAGTTCGATCAATTTGCCGGCACGGACGTCGTTGACCCCGGCAAAGCCGAGCGCGCCCAGTGCGTGGTGGATGGCCTTGCCCTGCGGGTCGAGCACACCGGGCTTCAACGTAACGAAAACGCGGGCCTTCATGAGCATCCATCCATGACCGGGGGTCGAAGGTCCGCTCCTATGACGAAGCGACCGCGGCAGGGCAAGTGATACCAAATCTTTACCAAGTCGGCGCACCATATCGGAGCCGGAATGAGATTACGGTACCGTATCGAAGAGGTTCATCATGGTTGCCAGTATCGCGCTTGCGATGTTCGTCGCATTGTTCGGTTGGGGAAGCCGCTATTTCGGCTGGTCCGATCCGACCGGCAAGGTCCAGCTCGCCTTGTTCACCGCCTTCATCCTGGGCGTCGTCGCAAGCTACAAAAGCAGGGGCTGACCCGCTCGTCGCCGCTTGCTACCAAGGCGATGTGAAACCGCTCCCCCCTTATGCCATATTGCTCGGACTGCGCGCCGACGATCGCGACGGCAAGCGCGTGTTCGTCATGCCATTCCGCGCCGATGTGGTCGGTCGTCCCGGCTTCCTCCATGGCGGCGCAATCGCCGGCCTGCTCGAATTTGCCGCGTTCGACGCGCTTTCCGCGGCGATCGACGATTCCGCGGTCGTCATGAAGCCAGTCACCGTGACCGTCGATTACATGCGCGGCGGAAGCGAAGGACTGGGCGACACATTTGCCGAAGCGATCATCGAACGCCTCGGCAACCGCATCGCCAATGTCGAGGCCGTGGCGTGGCAGGCTGACCGCTCCAAACCAATCGCCGCCGCACGGATCAATTTCCTGCTCGAACGGCCCTAATAGCCGCTGAGCCTGGCCACCTCGCCGGCTTGGTATCGCGGCCCGCCGAATAGCTCGTCGATCACCGCCTGACGCTTCATGTACAGGCCGATGTCATGTTCGTCGGTCATCCCAATCCCGCCATGCATCTGGATCCCCTCCTGCACCGCCAATCGCGCGACCTTGCCCGCCTTGGCCTTGGCCACTGCGGTGAACAAATCGGCGCGGGGATCGCCCGCGTCGATCAGTTGCGCCGCCTTGTGTGCCGCCGCGCGGGCAATCTCGATCTCGCCGTAAAGATGTGCGGCGCGGTGCTGGAGCACCTGGAATTCACCGATCAGCCGGCCGAACTGCTTGCGTTGCTTGAGATAGTCGAAGGTCATCTCGCTTGCCCCCGCCGCAATCCCGACCAATTCGCTGGCCGCACCGGCACGGCCCGCACCAAGCGCGCGCGACAATGGCGCCCAGCCGTCGTCCACCTCTCCGACCACCGCATCGGCATCGAGCGCGACATCGACCAAAGTCAGCCGCGCAGCCTTCGACGAATCGGCCAGCGCGACATTCTCGACGTTGACCCCGGCGGTATCGCGCGGCACCGCGAACAGGGTCACGCCTGTGGTTTCGCCCGCCGTGCCCGCAGTCCGCGCCGCCACCAGCAATAAATCCGCACTCGCGCCATAGACGACGAATTGCTTGGCCCCGTTGAGCAGGAAGCCATTGCCCTGCCTTCTCGCCTCGAGCGCGGTCGCCGCCGGATTGTGGCTCTTCGCCTCGTCCACCGCCAGCGCGGCAACGGTTTCGCCTGCGACAATCCCGGGATACCAGCGCTCGGCCTGCGCCGATTCCTCGAGCGCGCGAACCGCCGCGACCGAAGTCGTCAGGAAGGGCGAGGGGGTCAGGTTGCGCCCGATTTCCTCGAGCACCAGATTGGCCTCGACTTGCCCAAGGCCAGCCCCGCCTGCGGCTTCGGGAATCAGGATTCCGGTCAGCCCTAGCTCGGCCAGCTGCTTCCACAGTCCATGACCGAACCCGTCCTTGCACCCGGTGTCGCGCCAATGCCGCAGCTGCGTCTTGATCGCCCCTTCCTCGGCCATGAACGGCCGAACCACATCCTGCAGCATCCGCTGGTCGTCGGTCAGGATCATCATGGTTCAGGCTCCCGGCAGGCGAAGAATATGTTTGGCGACGATGCCCAATTGGACTTCGCTGGTCCCGCCTTCGATCGAATTGGCCTTGGTACGGAGCCATTCGCGCGGGAGTTTTCCGCCGCGCGATCGCTCGCTGTCCCATTCGAGTGCGTCCGATCCACCCGCTGCCATCGCCAGCTCGTGGCGGCGCTTGTTGAGCTCGGTCCCGGCATATTTCATCATGCTAGGCATCGCCGGATGAGCTTCGCCAGCTTTGAGCTGATCGATGAACTTTTCGCTCATCGCGGCGAAGGCCAGGCTGTCGACATCGAATTCGGCAATCTCGGCGCGGAGCAGGGGATCGTCGACCCCGCCAACCGACGCCCCCAACGCCTGCCGCTCGCCGCCGAGCCCCATTCCACTGATCATCTCGCGCTCATGGCCGAGGAGGTATTTGGCGACGTCCCAGCCTTTGTTCTCGACCCCGATCAACTGGTTCTTGGGCACTTCTACGTCGTCGAAAAAGGTCTCGCAGAACGGCGAATTGCCGCTGATCAACAGGATCGGCTTGGTCGAGACCCCGGGGCTTTCCATGTCGAACAGCAGGAAGCTGATCCCGCCATGTTTCGACTCGGTCGAGGTCCGTACCAGACAGAAGATCCAGTCGGCCTCGTCGGCGTAACTGGTCCAGACCTTCTGGCCGTTGACGAGGTAGTGATCGCCCTTATCCTCGGCCTTGGTCTGAAGGCCTGCGAGATCGCTCCCGGCGCCTGGCTCCGAATAACCCTGGCACCAGCGAATTTCCCCGCGCGCAATCTCGCCCAGATACTTCTTCTTCTGTTCCTCATTGCCGAATTTAAGGATTGCCGGCCCGAGCATCGAAATGCCGAAGCTCATCAGCGGGCTGCGCGCGCCGATCGCCGCCATTTCCTCCTTGAGCACCTTGGTCTCGGCCGCGCTCAGCCCGCCGCCGCCATATTCCTTCGGCCAGTCGGGAACGGTCCAGCCGCGCGCGCCCATCACCTCGAGCCATTGCTTTTGCGCGGGGCTCTGGAAAACGAACTTGCGCCCGCCCCAGCAGGCGTCCTTTTCCGACTTCATCGGCACGCGCATCTCGGCCGGACAATTAGTCTCGAGCCAGGCGCGGGTTGCCTCACGGAATTGTACGAGATCGGCCATGCTTCTTGCCCTTCGCTAACGACAGTCCTAGCCCGTTTTGAAACCAGACTGAGACCTTATGCAAGCGGGAGCGGCGACGTGGATTTTGACCTTACGGAACGCCAGTCTTTTTTCCGCGACCGCGTGCGCGAGTTCATTGAGGCGAACGTCCGCCCCCGAGTCGCGGATTACAAGAAACAGATTGACGCGGGCGACCGCTGGCAGCCGATAGCGCTGATCGAGGAGCTCAAACCGCTCGCGCACAAGGCCGGCCTGTGGAACCTGTTCATGCCGCCGGGCGGCGCTCTCC
>JAJAZM010000127.1 GCA_026785645.1 Sphingomonas bacterium
CGCATCACCGGCGCATTCCCCCCGCCTTTGCCTTCGGTCACGAGGATGTCGCCGTTGGGCAGGACCAACGTATGGCGCGGAATCTTGAGGTCGGTCGCAATCGGCGTGATCGTAAAGCCCGCCGGAACGACCGGCCGACGATCACCCCACCCTGCCGGATCGGCGATGGTCATGTTCGGCAGGAGACCGCGCTGCTGTTCGGGAAGGTCTGGGTTGGGACCATATTGCACGATATCGCGGTCACTTCCGCACGCCGCCAATAGTGCGGCACCAGTGGCGATGATGGCAAGACGGGTGAGGATCATCGCGTTGCTCCCGCACGAAGAGTGGAAAATCCCAGCCATGTCGCGAACAGCGCGAGGACGAAGACCACAATCGACAGGATGAGACCCGCAGGCATCGTCGCCCAGCCGTCCTTGGCGTGCACCAGCGCATTGATGAAAGCGAGCACGAAGGTCGTCAGCAACACCAGGATGGACAGAGCTCCGGCGCGATCCCTGGCGACGTCGGCGCGGAAGAAGTCGATCGCTGCCCAAAGCAGGGCAGCTCCAGCGAATACCAACGCGCCAGCGATCAGCCAGGAAGCGAAATTCAGCCATTGCACCAGGTAAGTCGATGAGTAAGCCCAGTCGCTCAGCAGCGCGCCTAGAAACAGCGGCAGGCTGGATGCGAGCAGCACCGCGTGAACGGGATGAATGATACGCCGAGCCGACCCGTGTCTGGTAAAAGCCAATGGTTTTCCCCTTCTTTCACGCGCCTCGCGAGGCCCGCACGCAAGATTTTTTGTGTCCAAGCCCGTGATGCCTGCCGGGCGACATCTCCAAACTACGGAGGCGACCTCCATACAATGTAATATTAGCGGTGCCGGTTCCGTAGCCGTGCAAGTTTCAACGCCCATCGGTCCGAAATCAGAATATGAAAAAATGCTGATCGCCACCACCGCCACGACAAAGGGGACAAGAATGGGCGCTAATCCCCCGTCGCGACCGGTCATGAACGAACGGCGGCTTTCGGACGCAGCCGGAACCACCGGCTACGGCCGACAAGGGCGCATGGCAGCCGCTGGATTCGCTGGTTCCTCTGTCCGCAATGGGTAGAAAGCGGACATTTCGGCGATGACAATCACCCCCTCGCATCGCGGCGCGCGAATGCCTAAGTCGGCGCGGTGAGCAAGGCCGACCGTCCCGATCAACCCAACGCCGCGGCGCGCTTCAATGAGGAGGCGGCGACCTATACCGTACGCGGGTCGGCTGACGAAGGAGGGGCGCCCGATCTCGACGCTGGGGTGGCGGCGATCCGCAATGTGCTGAAAACGCTCCCGTCGCGGCCCGGGGTGTACCGAATGCAGGATGCGCGCGGCGACGTGCTCTACGTCGGCAAGGCCAAGACGCTCAAGAACCGCGTGAATAGCTATACCCAGGTTGCGCGGCTGCCCAAGCGGTTGCAGCGGATGGTCAGCCAGACTCGCACCATGACGATCGTCACCACGCGGACCGAGGCCGAGGCGCTGCTGCTCGAGGCGCAGCTGATCAAGCGCTTCCGCCCGCCGTACAATGTGCTGCTGCGCGACGACAAAAGCTTCCCGTTCATCCTGCTGCGCGACGATCATCCGTTCCCTCAGGTGCGCAAGCATCGCGGCGCGCGGCGGGCCAAGGGGCAATATTTCGGGCCGTTTGCGAGCGCCGGATCGGTTACCTCGACGCTCAACGCGCTGCAGAAACTGTTCCTGCTGCGGAGCTGCTCGGACAGCTTTTTCGCCAACCGCACGCGGCCGTGCCTGCTGTATCAAATCCGCCGCTGCTCGGCACCGTGCGTCGGACGGATCGGGGAGGCGGATTATGCCGAGCTGGTCGAGGATGCCAAGGCGTTCCTCGCGGGCAAGTCGACCGGGGTGCAGGCGCGGCTCGGCAAGTCGATGGCCGAGGCGGCGGAGAAGCAGGATTTTGAGCTGGCCGCGGTGTATCGCGACCGGTTGCGCGCTTTGACCTATGTCCAGGGATCGCAAACGGTCCATGCCGAGGGACTTGGCGACGGCGATATCTTCGCGCTTGCCAGCCACAGCGGGCAGATGTGCATCCAGGCATTCTTCATCCGCGGCGGGCAGAATTGGGGGCATCGCAGCTTCTTTCCGGCGCACACGGCCGACGTGCCCGAGGATGAGGTGCTGACCGACTTCCTGATGCAATTTTACGAGGATGTTCCGCCGCCGCGCCGAATCCTGCTCGACCGCGCCTTGCCCGAGGCGGCGCTGGTGGCGGAGGCCTTGTCCGCGCGCGCCGAGCGCAAGGTCGAGATCGATCAGCCCCAGCGCGGTGCGCGCAAGAAACTGATCGACCAGGCGCGACGCAATGCCGAGGAAGCGCTCGAGCGGCGGCTGGCGGAAAGCACGACGCAGGGCAAATTGCTGCGCGAACTGGCCGACGTGTTCGAGCTTCCCGAACCGCCGAACCGGATCGAAGTCTATGACAACAGCCACATCATGGGGACCAATGCCACCGGCGCGATGATCGTCGCCGGGCCAGAGGGGTTCCGCAAGAACGCCTATCGCAAGTTCAACATCAAGTCGGACATTACCCCGGGCGACGATTTCGGGATGATGCGCGAAGTGCTCGAACGGCGGTTCGCTCGGCTCGAGAAGGAAGATCCCGACCGCAAGGAAGGCGAATGGCCCGATCTGCTGCTGATCGACGGCGGCAAGGGGCAATTGTCGGCGGTGATGGAGATATTGGCGGAGGCCGGGGTCAGCGACGTGCCGGTGGTCGGGGTCGCCAAAGGGCCTGATCGCAATGCCGGGCGCGAGACCTTCCACTTTCCCAATGGGCGCGAAATGACTTTTCCGCCCAACGCGCCGTTGCTGTTCTTCCTTCAGCGGCTGCGCGACGAGGCGCATCGCTTCGCCATCGGCACTCACCGCGCCAAGCGCGCCAAGAGCCTGACGACGAGCTCGCTTGACGAGGTTCCGGGCATCGGCCCCAACCGCAAGCGCGCGCTGCTGATGCACTTCGGCACCGCGCGCGCGGTCAAGGGCGCGGCGCTCGACGATCTCCAGCGCGCGCCGGGGATCAGCAAGGCGATGGCGCTGCAGATTTACGATTATTTCCACCCTCGTGGGTAAGTTGGGCGGCTGATGCGTTTCACCACGCCCGCGATCATCCTCTCGCTCCGCCCGCATGGCGAGCATGGCGCGGTGGTGCGCATGATGACCCCCGATCATGGATTGCAGGCCGCTTATGTGCGCGGTGCGCGGGGACGGCGGCTGCGGCCGGTGCTGATGGCCGGCAACCAGGTCGAGGCGGCGTTGTCGGCGCGGACCGACAACCAACTACCGCAGGCGACTTTCGAACTGCTTCACAGCCGCGGGCCGTTGCTGGCCGAACCACTGCCCGCCGCCGGGATCGACTGGGCGACCGCGCTTACCGCCACCGCATTGGCCGAAAGCCAGCCTTATGCCCGGCTGTACGACGCGCTCGACGGGTTGCTCGGGGCAATCGAAGCCGCGCCGACCGCGAGCGGGTGGGGGGCGGCGCTGGTCCGCTTCGAACTATTGCTGCTCGCCGAGCTTGGGTTCGGGCTCGACCTCGATCGATGCGCGGTAACTGGTGACGCGGACAATCTGGTCGCCGTCAGCCCGCGATCGGGACGAGCGGTCAGCGCGGCCGAGGCCGAGCCCTATCTCAGCAGCTTGCTCGCCTTGCCGCCCTTCGTCCGCGACGGCGGGGCGGCAGGCTGGCCCGACATCATCGAGGGACTGGCGCTGACCGGCCATTTCCTGATGCGCGATGTGGTCACCGACCGGTCGATCCCGATCGCCGACGCGCGCCACCGGCTGGTTGATCGCTTGCGCCGGGCCGCCGGGCTGGCCTAGCGTCGGACGATGGACGAACCCGCAAGCTCCGACACGATGGCGAAATTATTCGCGCATGCCGCGACCACCCGCAATATCCATGTCCGGGTGGCGGTTTCCTATCTTCCCGAACAAAGCGCGCCGCAGGCCGGGCGGTGGTTCTGGTCCTATCATGTGCGGATCGAGAATGACGGCGACCGGCCGGTGCAATTGCTTGCCCGTCACTGGCGGATCCGCGACTCGCGCGGGGTCGAGCAGGAGGTCCGCGGCGAGGGGGTGGTCGGCGAAACCCCTTTGATCCCGGCCGGGGCAAGCTTCGACTATGTCTCGGGCTGCCCGCTCGACTCGCCCAGCGGATCGATGCGTGGACACTATCGGATGGTCGCTGATGACGGGTCGATGTTCGACGTCGAAATCCCGGCGTTCGATTTGCGCAGTCCGGTTTAAGTGGCAAATTCGCCACCGCTCGCCAAACTTCGCAACTTTACTCGCCAATAAGGGTTATTTTTAAACCACTTCGGTGTTAACGAACCGCAGATAGATTTGACGGAGGCTCCAATGTCCAAGCGCTTGACTGCCAGTAAGCTGATGATTGCCGCGCTCGTTGCGCTTCCCGCTACAGCGATTGCCCAGGAATGGGTTCCCGGAAGCGAAATCGTCGGCCAGTCCGTGGTGGTCGAGACCAATGGCGTCGCCAACACTGTCTATTTCGATGCCGGCGGCACAGCCCGGATCGTGAGCCCGCAAGGCCGCGTGGTCAACGCCAGCTGGACCGCGGCGAACAACAATATCTGCCTCAACAGCGGCGCGGCATCGGAATGCTGGCCGTACCAGCAGGCATTCCAGGCCGGACAGCGGGTCACGCTGACCAGCAATTGCCAGGCAGTGTCCAATTGGTTGCCCAACAACACCAATGCACCGCCGGTGAAGGAAGTTATGCAAGAGCGCGGTTAAGCGCGGTCGGCGCACCAGCCGACACTTGTCAGGATAAATAAAGCCCCGCTTATGGCGGGGCTTTTTTTATGCCCCGGTCGCTCGCTCCGGGCGGCGGGAATGAACGGCCCGACAAATGCAGGATTGGCGACCAGCCTGCGACCTATTTACGGCAAAGAAAAAGCCCCGTTTTTGGCGGGGCTTTCCTTATGCTGTAAATCTCGACCGCCGGGACGGATCGATCAGTTGACGCTGACGGGCGGTTCGTTGTCGTTGTCATTGTCCTGGCTGATGATCAGGGCGGCGAGGATCGCAATGCCCACGAGGCCGAGCAGGATCGGGGTAAGTCCGAACCCCGTAGACGCCGGCGCTGGAATGAACGGTGCCGCTTCGGCGACTGGAACGGGCGGCGGTGCATCGACCACCGGAAGGACGCACCCACCAGCGGGAGCCTGCGCAGCAACAGCGGCACCTGCCGCAACAGTCGTTACCGACGATCCGCACAATGCAGTGGCCGAAGCCGACGAGCCAAAGATGCTGAGCGCGACCATGGGGCTAATCGTCCGCATCGGAGCCGACGTTGACGAAGCAGAGGCCAGCGCTGGGCTCGCGCAAAGCGCAACCGCCACACCGAATGAGGTAATCGTCTTGGATACGCCACCGAACATCTTGTCACTCCCTAGTCAGAAATGGGGCCATAGATGAAACGTTTCATCATGTTAAGGGCCGCTTCAGAGAATTTCAACGTTCCTTGGCACGGATTGTTTCCAATCTCGTTAAAGGTTTTTTACGGTCCCGTGATCGAGGGGTTGCAACTGGTCGCGACGGCCCGGATGGAGGCTCCACGCCAGCCCCAGACAAACCCCCGCCGATGACAATTACAGGTTCTCAGCAGAACGCAATAAACGTTGGAAAACCGATGAAAATCATGCTTTCTTCAAACGCCGCATGGAACCTCGCCAATTTTCGCAAACCAATCATCGAAGCCTTGGTCGCGGCCGGATTTGACGTGATCGCGGTGGCGCCTGCTGACGGTCAGGAAGCACGGCTGGAGGCGATGGGCGCCCGGTTTCGGCCAATCCGGATGCGCGGTGCTGGCACATCGCCGGTCGAAGATTCGCGATTGTTGCTGGATTACATCAGGTTGCTCCGCGAGGAGCGGCCCGCGATGTTCCTCGGCTTCACCGCCAAGCCCAACATCTACGGGTCGCTTGCGGCGCGAATGACCGGGATACCGATGGTAGCGACCATCAGCGGCCTCGGTTCGGCCTTCCTCAGGGGCGGGTTGCTCGGCGGGCTGCTGCTTCGTTTGTACCGGCTTGCGCTGGGCGGGGCGAAGGCGATCATGTTCCAGAATCCTGCTGACCGCGAATTGTTCATCGATCGGGGCATCGCCCGACCTGACCAGGCCCGCTTGGTTGCCGGATCGGGGATCGACCTCGACCGCTTCGTGCCCGCGCCGATCGACCAGCATGAACATTTCCGCTTTCTGCTCATCGCCCGGCTGCTGCTCGACAAGGGCATTGCCGAATTCGTCGCGGCGGCGCGGATCGTCCGAGCCAGATATCCGCATGCGCGCTTCCAGTTGCTTGGCGGCACCGCAGCCGACAATCCAAGCGCGGTGCCACAAGCCGACCTCGAGCGTTGGGCCGCCGAATCAATCGTGGAGCAGCTTGGCGTGAGTGACGATGTACGACCTTATATTGCGGCCGCGGACTGCATCGTCCTTCCGTCGTACCGCGAAGGCTTGCCGCGTAGCCTGCTCGAAGGCGCGGCAATGGCGCGGCCGTTGATTGCGAGCGCTGTGCCCGGTTGCCGCGATGTGGTCGACGACGGCGTCAACGGCCTGCTGTGCGAGGTCCGCTCCGTTACATCGCTTGCGGTTGCGATGGAGCGCATGCTGGCGATGACCGTCGCCGAACGTTTGGCGATGGGCACCGCGGGGCGGCACAAGGTCGAGGCCGAGTTTGACCAAATCCTCGTCGCCAACGCGTATCTGGCCGAGATTGCACGATGATGCGGGCCACGTCCTTCTGGCAAAAACCTGCCGCCACGTGGCAGGTGCCGCCAGCCATTCCCGACGGTCATCGAATCTATGCGGTTGGCGATGTCCATGGCCAGGATCATTTGCTTGCCGATTTGCTGGTTCAGATCGAGGCCGACATCAGCGCCCGTCCAGGCGGTGAAATGACCATCGTGTTCCTTGGCGACCTGATCGATCGTGGTCCCAAGTCGGCCGAGGTTGTCGAGCGTCTGCGAACCTATCGTCCAATCGGCATCCGGACCGAATTCCTTGCCGGCAATCATGAAGAAGTGCTGTTGCGAATCCTCGAGGGAGAGGGCAGCCTGGTCGCCGACTGGCTCCGTTTCGGCGGCGCGCATTGCGCGCGAAGTTATGGGCTAAGCGCGTCGCGCCTCGCCAAGATGTCGCTGGCCGATGCGGTCGAAACGCTTCGCTCGACCATCCCGGCCGAGCACCAGGCGTTTCTCGCTAGCTTCGGCGACACCTTGCGTGCGGGCGATTATCTGTTCGTCCATGCCGGCATTCGACCGGGGGTCGCGCTGGCCGAGCAGGCGCAAATCGATTTGCGCTGGATTCGCGAGCCGTTCCTTGATCACCCCGTGCGGCACGACGTGATGGTCGTGCATGGCCATACCATTACCGAACAAGTCGATGAACGCGCCGGACGGATCGGTATCGACACTGGTGCGTATAAGCATGGCGTGCTGACCGCGCTCGTCCTGGAAGGCACCCAACGCCGGATCATCCAGGCACGTTTTACGCCGGTCGGACAGGAACGACACTGACCATAGCCATTGTGGCACTTGGTTGCTAAGCGACCGTTTCGGCGGCGTTTTATGTCCGGAATTCAGGAGCAGATTTAGTGAGTGCCATGACCAAATTGATGATCGGAATGGGTGCTGGCTTGAGTCTGCTGCTGGGCACGGGTTGTGCCGAACGGCGCGGCGGACCGATCCCCTATGACGTCAAATCATTCGGCTCTCCCGACGCACCGACGGTGGTTCCGCTTGAGCAGGGTTATCGCATTGCGCCACTCGACACATTGTCGGTCAAGGTCTTCAAGATGCCTGACCTTTCTGGCGATTATGAGGTCGATTTATCGGGTCAGATTGCTCTGCCGCTAGTCGGCAGCCTGCGCGCGGTCGACCTGACTACCGCAGAGCTAGATGAGCGGATCACCGCTAAACTCAGCGAAAAATATTTGCAGAACCCGGACATCAGTGTCGGGGTCAAATCCTCGACCCGGCGCAACGTCACGGTTGATGGCGCGGTGGCCAAGGTCGGCACCTTCTCGGTCAACGGCCCGATGACTCTCCTCCAGGCAGTCGCTCAGGCGGGTGGCCCAACCTCCGAGGCCAACCCGCGTCGGGTGGCCATTTTCCGGCAGATCGGCGGCCAGCGTCAAGCCGCCGCGTTCGACTTGACTGCAATCCGTCGCGGCGAGGCCACCGACCCGGCGGTTTTTGCCGGCGACATTGTGATCGTCGATGGCTCGTCGATCAAGGCGCTGCAAAAGCGGTTCCTCGATTCGATGTCTATTTTGCAGGTTTTCCGGCCTTTCTAATGCGTCTGGTCGTCGAGCGCGATTTCAACAAAGGTTAGTTTACCGTGGGAAATGATATTGTCTCGCCGGGTGATCGGCAGTCACTGCCCGAGCCATTTGGTCCAGTGCGCGGTCATGGCCTGCATCTCGAAGATCGCGACGCTGGGGAAGGTGGTCTAGACCTTCAGGCGATCCTGCGGATCCTCAACGAAAATCGCAAGCTGATCCTTGCGGCGATGGTCGTCGGGCTGATCGGCGGGCTGATCATGACGTTGATGACTCCGAAAATGTATCGCGCCGCTGTCACGCTGGAAGTGAATGCGCCCAAAGTCGAAATATTGGACGAAAAGGATAACGGTGATTCAGCCTCGTCCGGCAGTTGGGATTTTATCGCGACCCAGGTCGGCCTGCTCAAGAGCCGGACATTGGCCGAGCGCGTCGCGCAAGATCTCAACCTGGCGTCCGACTCGACAATCGTGGGGACCGGCGGCGACCCGGCGTCGCGCTTGCGCAGCGCGACCGGTGTCGTTGCGGGCGGATTGTCGGCGGAGATGCCCGAAGACGGTCAGTTGATCCGTTATTCCTATGTGTCGTCCTCGCCCGATCTGGCGGCGAAGGTCGCCAATGGCATTGCCGACAGTTTCATCAGCAGCAGCCTGCAACGCCGGTTCGACGCCTCTAACTATGCCCGCACGTTCCTGCTCCAGCAGATCAACAAGACCCGCGGCGAGCTTGAGAAGTCCGAGCGCCAGCTGGTGGCTTATGCGCAGGCGCAGGGGATCATCGACACCGGATCGGGCCTGGCGGGATCGACCTCGACCGACGCCTCGTCACTTCAGGGCGGGTCACTCATCGCGCTGAATGCGGCGCTTGCCGAGGCGACATCGCGACGGGTCGCGGCAGAAGGCGCGTATCGCCAGTCCGGCCTCGCCAGTTCCTCGTTCGAAGTCGGCCAGAGCACGGCCGGACTGCGCGGGAACCGCGCCGCGCTGGAATCCGACTACCAGGACAAATTGACCCAGTTGAAGCCCGACCATCCCGACATGGTCGCGCTTCGTTCGCGGATCGAGGAGATCAGTCGCCAGATCGGCGCCGAGCAGTCGCGCGTTGCGGGCGGCAAGTCGACCAGCCTGCTGGCAGATTTTCGGGCTGCCGCATCGACTGAAAGTTCACTTCGAGCGCGAGTCAATCAGCTGCGCGGCTCGGTCCTCGACCTGCGTGGACGGAGCATCCAGTACAATATCCTGCAGCGCGATGTGGATACCAATCGCGGCCTCTATGATGCGCTCCTCCAGCGCTACAAGCAGGTCGGGGTCGCTGCAGGGATTGGCACCTCGCCGGTTTCGATCGTCGATCGCGCCGAAGTGCCCGGCGGTCCGTACAAGCCCAACATGATGTCGAACCTGCTGATCGGGCTCATCATCGGATTGATGGCTGGCCTGGCACTCGCGATGGCGCTCGAATTCGTCCACGATACGGTCAAGACCCGTGAGGATGTGCGCACCAAGCTCCGCCTGGCGTGCCTCGGCGTCATCCCCAAGCGCGCCGGCGCGGGGTCGATCATCGAGGAACTCAAGGACGTCTCTTCGGCTGCTACCGAAGCTTATTCGGCCGTGCTCACCGCGCTTCGCTTCAGCACCGAAGTGGGGGCGCCGAAGACATTGCTGGTGACCAGCACGATGGCGTCGGAGGGTAAATCCTCCTCCGCCCTCGCGCTCGCCCAGAATTACGCCCGGCGGGGCGAGACGGTGTTGCTGATTGATGCCGATCTCCGGCGCCCCGTTTTCAAGGCGCATTCCAATCGCCAGGGACTGACCAAGCTGCTGACCAACAGTGAATCGGTCCGCGCACACATCCTCGATACGCAATATGAAAATCTGTTCCTGCTGCCGTGCGGGCCGACCCCGCCCAATCCCGCCGACTTGCTTGCGACCCCGCGGTTCGAAGCAATTCTGCGCGAGGCCGCCCAGCAATTCGACCGGGTGATCATCGACGGCCCGCCAGTCCTCGGGCTGGCCGACGCGACCTTGCTTGCGACGGTTGCCGGAAATGTTGCGATGGTCGTCGAATCGGGCCGCACCAGAACCAAGGCAGCGCGTGACGCGCTTGACCGGCTGCGTCTCGGCGGGGCTAATGTAGTCGGGGTGATCCTGACCAAGTCGACCGAGGAAGCCAGCGAATATGGCTATCGCCTCTATCAATATGGCTCGGTCGAGAAATCGCAGAGCGAGCTGATCCTGATTTCGCACCAGGGCGACGAACGATGACGGCTGGCGAGCGGCGTCTATGCTGAGGGCGAGGACGCTGGTCGTCCTGCCACTGGCGGTGCTTATTGCGCTCGGAGCGGTCCGGGCGATGACATTCGTGGCCCCGTCATCGCATCCCCTGCGCGCGCTCGGCCCGACGTTTGGCGCGCACCCCGACGCGCTGGTCAATCACGCAATGACAGAAATCGGGACTGCTGCGGCGCGCGGTGGCTCGGTACCGCGCTCGGCGCGGGCGGCGATGGCCCGTGCGGCGCGCCAGAAGCCGCTCGCCCCCGATCCGTTCCTGGTCGAGGGCACAATCGCCGAGATGGCCGGCGATTCGGGGCGTGCAGAGCAACTCTTCCTGGCCGCGCGGTCCCGCAATCCACGCTCTCAGGGCGCCCGCTATTTCCTCGCCGATCGCTATCTCAAGACCAACCGGATCGTGCCCGGGCTGGTCGAGCTGGGCGCCTTGGCGCGATTGTCCGAAAAAGCTTCGCAGCCGCTCGTTCCGGCGCTCGCTGCTTATGCCAAAACGCCCGGCGCGATCCCCCAGCTGCGGCGCTTTTTCAAATTGTCGCCGATCATCGGCGGCAGCACTTTGGCAATGCTCGCGGGGGATGCGCGCAACGCCCCGCTGGTGCTTGCACTGGCGCCCGATTCGCCGCGCGGTGCGCCAACCGCCGATTGGCAAGGGCGATTGATCCAGACGCTGATCACGGCCGGCGACTATGCCGGTGCCGAGGCGCTGTGGCGCAAGGTGGCCGGGGTCGCCAATCGCGGCTTGCTCTACGATCCGCAATTCCGCGACAGAGCCGCGCCTCCGCCATTCAGCTGGCAATATATTTCGGGCGCGTCGGGTGTCGCCGAAGCCTCCGACCGCGGCGGGCTCGACGTCATTTATTATGGCCGTGAAGATGTCGTGCTGGCCACCCAATTGCTCCGTCTTGCTCCTGGACGATACCGGCTGGCGATGCGCGTCGACGGCCCATCGCGAGCCACTGGCGTGGCGTGGAACATGCTTTGCGTACCGGCCAAGACTTCGCTGCTGGGATTGTCGCTCGGAACCGTCGGCAAGGGCGCGATCGCCGGGGAGTTCGAGGTGCCGGCGACGGGCTGTCCGGCCCAGACGCTGGAGCTTCGCGGGCGTCCCGGCGAATCCTCGGAAACCGCGCAACTCACCATCCTCGACCTGAAACTCGAGCGGCTGGCGGAGGCATCATGAGCAGGGTTCGCCAGTCGATCGCCCCACTCTATCTGTTGCTGTGCATCGTCATGGGCGGGAGCGCGCAGGGCATTTTCTCGAATCTCGCGCTCCAGTTGCTTGGGGTGGCGATCCTCGCCTGGGCGTTCCTGACGCAGACCCCGGTCAAGGCATCGCGTCCCGCGCGCCAACTCGGCTGGCTTGCCGCCGCCGCTATTGCCGTGGTGTTGCTCCAGCTGATCCCGCTGCCGCCTGTCATCTGGAGTCATCTTCCGGGCCGGCAATTGGTGGTCGAGGGCTATCGCCTGCTCGACCAGCCATTGCCCTGGCTGCCAGTCTCGCTCGCACCGGCCGATACGATCGCCACGGCAATGGCGCTGTTGCCACCGCTGGCGATGCTGGCACTGATCCTTCGGCTTGGCGCCTATCGCAGCAGCTGGCTGCTGATCGGTTTGTTGTGCGGCACCTTCATTTCGGTCGGACTGGGCGTGCTCCAGCTTCAGGGCGCCGGCCCGTATCTTTACCCCAAAGCCAATATCGGCACCGCTTCGGGCCTGTTTGCGAATGCCAATCACATGGCCACGTTGCTGTTGATAGGCATTCCCACGCTGGCAGCACTTGGGGCGCGGCGCTGGCGCGAGTTGCCCAAGACCAATGACCGCCTGCTGACGGCGACCCTGACTGGCGGTGCGGCGGTGGTGCTGCTGCTTGGAGTGGCGAATAACCAGTCGTTCGCGTTGCTGGTGATCGGCGGACCGGTGGTCGCCGCCGCCGCATTGCTGTTGATCCCGCCGGGTCGAGTCCGGCTCGGCCGACTGGCCGCGATGCTTGGGTTGCTGCTGCTCGCCGGTACCGCCGCTTTGGCCGTGATGGTCGCGGCGGGGTTGAGCACGTCCAACCAGACGTCCATGGCGATCCGTGGCGATATCTGGAGCCATACGACCGAGGCAATCGGCGACCACGGGCTGGCCGGATCAGGGATTGGCACCTTTCCCGCCGTCTATCGGACCTATGAAGATCCGGCGACGATCGAGCGGACCTACATCAACCATGCGCATAATGATTATCTGGAGGTCGCGCTTGAGGGCGGCGCGCCGGCAATCGTCTTGATGCTGCTGTTCCTGGCGTGGTGGGGAAGTCGCGCATCGGCCATCTGGCGCTCGCCCAATGCGGCCGAACTGGCGCGCGCGGCGTGCATCGCATCGGCCGCGATCCTGCTTCATTCGCTGGTCGATTATCCGCTTCGCACCGCGGCCATTGCCACGTCGATGGCGATGGCGCTGGCGCTGATGGCCGATCCCGCCGGTAAACGGCACAAGGTCAAGCTCGCCGAGCTTCGTCCAACCCGCCATCTGACGCTCTAGAGCACGTTCAACAAACCACCGACCAGTCTTCGCTTCAGTCCAGCAAAACGGATTTGGATCGTTACGCGGCGACAATCGTTCGATTGCGAAAGCCCTCTGTCGGGGCCGTGTTTAAGGAGTCATTCCATGCGTCGCATCGCCCTTGCAACCGCCGCGTTCATCCTGCCGCTTGGCGCGTGCAGCTATTCCGAGGCGCCCGCCGACAATGGTGCCACGCCCGCCGCAGAAGGGGCCGCCGCCACCACGACCGCCAACCCGTTGTCGTCGAACGATGCCCAGCCCGGCGCGGCGGAAGACAAGCCGCGTCCGCTGATGCAAGCGCAAGTCGTGCTCGACCGGCTCGGCTTCACACCGGGCGTGGTCGACGGCAAGATGGGGATGTCGACCGTCAATGCGATCAAGGGCTTTCAGGAAGCCAAGGGAATGCAGATCAGCGGCCAGCTGGACGAGCCGACCAAGCAGGTGCTGGCGCAATGGAAGAATATTCCGGCGACCCGGATGGTGACCATCCCGGCCGAGTTCGCGAACGAGCAGTTCGCCGCCATCCCCAAAGATCCCAAGGAGCAAACGAAGCTCAAGGGCATGGGCTATACGTCATTGGCCGAGAAGATCGCCGAGCGGTTCCACACCACCGAAGCGGTGCTGGCGGAGATGAATCCCCAGGCGGCGGGCGGCACTTCTCCCAACACTCCGGTCGATAATAATGTCTCGACCACCGCACCAGCCGGCAACGAGTCCGCGGCCGCAGCGGCCATCGCGTATCGTGCGGGCATGCAGATTCGAGTCCCGAATGTGGGCGCCGACCGGTTCGACCCGGCGGCGGTCAAGGATGAGAAATGGGCGTCCACGCTGCAAATGCTTGGCGTCGGCACCGAACAGCCAACCGCAGCGAGCATCGAAGTCGACAAGTCCGATCAAGTGCTGCGCGTGCTCGACGGGCAAGGCAAGCTGATCGCCTTGTTTACCGCAACGATGGGATCGAGCCAGTTTCCGTTGCCGATCGGCACATGGAAAATTCAGGGCACGGCGTTCAACTCGCCGTGGCAATATAATCCGGCGCTGCTCGCCAATGCCGACAAGTCGGATCCGATCCTCCAGATCCCGCCCGGCCCCAATAATCCGATCGGGGTCGTGTGGATCGACTTGTCGAAGGAGCATTACGGCATTCACGGGACCGATTCTCCGGACCGCATCGGCCGGGCCGAATCGAATGGTTGCATTCGCCTGACCAATTGGGATGCAGCGCGACTTGCGCAAATGCTCAAGCCGGGTACGAAAGCGGTCTTCAAGGTCTGAACGCGGAGCGGGGCATGATCCGGACCATTGCCAGCAATGTCGTCACTGCGGTGCTGGTCAGCGCGTTCTGGATCGTCGCTTACAACATGACCGGCGGGGGCGGCTCGGACGGCGAGGTCGAAACCGCGGGCGACAAGCAGGCCGTCGGTCGTGACGGCCGGGTCACCGTCGCCGAGAGCGTGGTCGTCGGCCCGTCGGGGCTCGCCATCCCCGTCGCGGGGATCAAGCCGAACCAGCTGGTCGATACCTTCACCCAGGCGCGAGCCGGGGGAGCGAGGGTCCATGATGCAATCGACATCATGGCGCCCGACGGCACTGCGGTGATCTCCACCGCGCCAGGGACGGTCGAGAAGCTGTATTTCTCGCAAGGCGGAGGCGGAATTTCGGCCTATGTCCGGTCAGACGACCGACGCTGGAGCTATTATTACGCGCACCTCAGCGCTTACGCCCCCGGGATCCGCGAAGGGCAGCGTGTGCCGCGCGGCGCGTTGCTTGGGTACGTGGGTCATACCGGCAATGCCTCGCCCGCCGGCCCGCACCTCCATTTCGCGGTCAACCAGATGCAGCGCGGCGAGAAATGGCATCAGGGGACGCCGATCAATCCCTACCCCTTGCTTGCCGGAAAGCGCGTCACGCGCTAGGGGCCGCGTCGGCTCTTTTCTATCGTTCACTGCAGTTAGGCGATCACCATGAAGATCAGCGGCGTTTCCATTCGTCCCGGCAACATCATCGAATATGAAGGCGGCATCTGGCGCGCGGTGAAGATCCAGCACACCCAGCCGGGCAAGGGCGGGGCCTATATGCAGGTCGAATTGAAGAACCTCATCGACGGACGCAAGAACAATGTTCGCTTCCGCTCGGCGGAGACGGTCGAGCGGGTGCGGCTCGACACCAAGGATTTCCAGTTCCTGTTCGCCGACGGCGACATGCTGACGTTCATGGACAAGGACAATTACGAGCAGATCAGTCTGGCGCGCGACATTCTAGGCGATGCCGCGGCGTTCCTCCAGGATGGCATGGACGTGGTCATGGAATTGTATGACGAGCGGCCGATCTCGGTGCAATTGCCCGACACGATCGAGGCGATGATCGTCGAGGCCGACGCGGTGGTAAAGGGGCAAACTGCCTCCTCCTCGTTCAAACCGGCGATCCTCGACAATGGCGTCCGCGTGATGGTCCCGCCGCACATCGGCGCGGGCACGCGGATCGTGGTCGACGTCTACGAGCAAACCTATGTGAAGCGCGCCGACTAGCGGCAACCAAGAGAACCGTTGGTCCCGAGCGAAGTCGAGGGACGTTCTTCGGACCACTGCGCAGCGTACCTCGACTTCGCTCGGCATAAACGGAATTTGTTTCATGGTAAGTCACTCAGGCCTGATCACCGTCATGACCCGCGCCGTGCGCAAGGCGGCGCCGCGGCTACGCCGTGACTTTGGCGAGGTCGAGCAGTTGCAGGTGTCGAAGAAGGGCCCGGCCGACTTCGTTTCGGTGGCCGACAAGCGCTCCGAAGCGACGCTGATCGAGGAGCTCAAATATGCCCGCCCCGACTGGGCGATCCTGACCGAGGAATCGGGCGAGATCGAGGGCGATCCGACCAAGCCGCGGTGGATCATCGATCCGCTCGACGGAACCAGCAACTTTCTCCACGGAATCCCCCATTTCGCAATCTCGCTGGCGGTCGAGGATCGTAGCCCAGGTCGCCCCAGCCAGATCAGCCACGGCCTGGTCTACCAGCCGCTGACCGACGAGAGTTTCTGGGCCGAGAAGGGCAGGGGCGCGTGGCTCCACGACCGCCGCCTGCGCGTATCCGGCCGCCGCTATCTCGACGAAGCGCTGATCGGCACTGGCCTGCCCCATTTCGGGCGCGGCGACGTGTCGAGCTGGAGCCGGATCTATGGCGCGATCGGTCCTGAAGTGTCGGGCATCCGCCGCAACGGCGCGGCTAGCCTCGATCTGGCGTGGGTCGCGGCCGGTCGGTTCGATGGCTTTTGGGAGGACGATCTCGACATTTGGGATTCGGCGGCGGGCATCCTGCTGGTCAAGGAAGCCGGCGGGTTCGTCAGCGATTATCGCGGCCAGGACCGGATGTTCGAGCGCCGCGAATATCTCGCCGCCAATGGCGAACTTCACTCCAAGCTCCATAAGTTGCTGGCAGGCGCGCTGCGCTAGTTGAATTTGGCGCGATTTTCCGCTCGGCCAACCTTGCCCGCGCGGGAGCAGCGTCCTAGATAGCGCCTACCGTTTAACCCCCTGGAGTCCTCGCCTTGGCCAGCGTCGCTGCCGGTTACCTGCCGATCCTGATGTTCCTGGCCATCGCGCTCGGGCTGTCGACCCTGTTCGTCTTCGCGCCGATGCTGGTCAGCCGGGCAACGGGGACGCACAATCCGACCCCGGAAAAGCTCAGTGAATATGAATGCGGCTTCCCGGCGTTCGACGACAGCCGGAGCCAGTTCGATGTCCGCTTCTACCTCGTCGCGATCCTGTTCATCATCTTCGACCTCGAGGCCGCCTTCCTGTTCCCGTGGGCGGTGTCGCTCGAGGAAATTGGCTGGCTGGGCTGGGGCGCGATGATGATCTTCCTCGCCGAACTCGCGTTGGGCCTCGCTTATGCTTGGAAGAAGGGAGCGCTCGAATGGGAGTGATGCTTGACCCTGCGGCGAACCCCAACCCGACCGAGGAGGAGCTGGCGCGCAATGCCGGGCTGATCGCGGGAAGTCCCGAGGAAGCCAAGTTCCTGGCGATGCGCAAGCAGCTCGACGAAAAGGGCTTTTTCGTCGCCTCGCTCGACGATCTCGCGACCTGGGCGCGGACCGGCAGCCTGTGGTGGATGACCTTCGGCCTCGCCTGCTGCGCGGTCGAGATGATCCACGTCAACATGCCGCGCTACGACCTGGAGCGCTTTGGCGTCGCCCCGCGCGCGTCGCCCCGCCAGTCGGACGTGATGATCGTCGCCGGCACGCTGTGCAACAAGATGGCCCCGGCGCTGCGCAAGGTCTACGATCAGATGTCGGAGCCCAAATACGTCATCTCGATGGGCAGCTGCGCCAATGGCGGCGGTTACTATCATTACAGTTACTCGGTGGTGCGCGGCTGCGACCGCATCGTCCCGGTCGACATTTATGTCCCGGGCTGTCCGCCGACCGCCGAGGCGTTGCTCTACGGAATCATGCAATTGCAGCGCAAGATCCGCCGCGAAGGGACGATCACGCGGTGAGCGCGCACCTTCCCCGGATCAAGGAGCGCGCGGGCTTTGCGGATTCCTTCGCCAAGGCGTTGGGGGCGACCCTGCTCGCCACCAGGACCCATGTCGGCGAGACCAGTTTCATCGTCGCTCGAGAGGGCATCGTCGAGGCCTGCCGGATTGCGCGCGACGACTTCGATTACCAGCAATTGATGGAGATCGCCGGGGCCGATTATCCCGAGCGGCCCGAGCGGTTCGAGGTCAATTATCATCTGCTGTCGATCACCGAAAACCACCGCATCCGCCTCAAGGTTTCGACCGACGAGGCGACTGCGGTACCCAGCGTCACGTCGCTGTGGCCGGTCGCGGGCTGGCTCGAGCGCGAGGTGTTCGACCTCTTCGGTGTCGCCTTCGCGGGCAACCCCGATCTGCGCCGGATCCTCACCGATTACGGGTTCGAGGGCCATCCTTTGCGCAAGGACTTCCCGCAGACCGGCTATGTCGAGTTGCGCTATTCGGAGGCCGAGAAGCGCGTCGTCTATGAGCCGGTGCGCTTGCCGCAGGATTTCCGAAGCTTCGACTTCCTGATGCCTTGGGAAGGGCCCGAATATCGCTTGCCCGGCGACGAAAAGGCCGAGGGTCAGACCCCCGCCGCGCCATCGCCCGCGCCCGCGCCGAGCGGCCCGACCAAGGTCGAGGCGACCCCCCCGCCGCCGACCCCCAAGACCACCGAGACCACCGCCCAGACCGGGGCCGGTGCGCCGGCCAATGTCGAGGCGAAAAAGCAGGCGCGCAAACCCGCCGCGGCCAAGGCCAAGACTGCCGGCGGCAAGGCCAGCACCACTCGTGAGCCCAAGCCGGGGGCGAAGAAATGACCACCAAGATGGACATCATGGTCGGCGCGCCGGAACCCGGAGCCAAGCCCACGCCGGGCGACGAAACCGTCCAGAATTTCACCATCAACTTCGGCCCGCAGCATCCCGCCGCGCATGGTGTGCTGCGGCTGATCATGGAGCTCGACGGCGAGATCGTCGAGCGGGTCGATCCGCATATCGGGCTGCTCCACCGCGGCACCGAGAAACTGATCGAATATCGCACCTACGCCCAGGCTTTGCCGTACTTCGACCGCCTCGATTATTGCTCGCCGATGTGCATGGAGCATTCGTACGTCCTGGCGGTCGAGAAATTGATGGGCCTCGAGGTGCCGCTCCGCGCGCAATATATCCGCGTGCTGATGGCCGAATTGACCCGCATCTCCAATCACATGCTCAACCTCGGCTCCCACGTCATGGACGTCGGCGCGATGACCCCCAATTTGTGGCTGTTCGAGGTCCGCGAAGACACGATGCAGCTCTACGAGGCGGTGTCGGGGGCGCGGATGCACGCCAATTATTTCCGCGTCGGCGGGGTCCACCAGGACATTCCGGAAAAGGTGCTGGCCGACATGAGCGCCTTCCTCGACAAGCGCATGCCGTTGTTCGAGGACGCGATCAGCCTGGTCGCCGACAACCGCATCTTCAAGCAGCGCAATGTCGACATCGGCACCGTCAGCAGGGACGACGCCATCGCCTGGGGCTTCAGCGGCCCGATGATCCGCGCCGCGGGCGTGCCCTGGGATTTGCGCCGCAGCCAGCCTTACGAAGTCTATGATCGGATGGAGTTCGACATTCCGGTCGGCACCAAGGGCGATTGCTACGACCGCTTCATGGTCCGGGTCGAGGAAGTGCGGCAGTCGGCGCGGATCATGCGCCAGTGCCTGCGCGATATGCCCAAGGGCCCGATCGGCAGCGACGACCGCAAGGTCTTCCCGCCGACCCGCGGCGAGATGAAGCAGTCGATGGAAGCGATGATCCACTTTTTCAAGCTCTACACCGAAGGCTATCACGTTCCCGCCGGCGAAGTGTATGTCGCGACCGAAAGCCCCAAGGGCGAGTTCGGCGTCTATCTCGTCGCCGACGGCACCAACAAACCCTACCGCTGCAAGATCCGCCCGACCGCGTTCAGCCATTTGCAGGCGATGGATTTCATGATGAAGGGCCACATGCTCGCCGACGTCACCGCCGTGCTGGGTGCCGCCGACATCGTGTTCGGGGAGTGCGACCGGTGAACCCGGGTGGACGACTGGAGCGAGCAGGAACAGCCTCTTTAGGGGCTTCGGCGGCTCTCGGTTATACGTGCGGGGCATACGGCGTCCCGACTATTTTAGCTCCAGCGTTTCTCTTAATTTGCGGATGCTGTCTATTTATCCTCGCCGAAGTTTTGGCCAATCGTTCGGTGAAGAAACACTATGACTGACGACATCGCTGAGACCGGCCGGTCGAACCATCCAATTGTCGCTGTGTGCTGCTTCCGCAAGAGGGCATCTCATGGCTGAGCGTCACTTCGCACCCGATACGCCTGAACTTCGCCAGCAGTGGAGCAACTTCGCGTGGTCCGAGGCCAGCGCCAAGGCGGCGGCCGAGATCGTCTCGCGCTATCCGGCGGGGCGGCAAATGTCGGCGTCGATCCCGTTCCTCGATCTCGCCCAGCGGCAGGTCGGGGCGATGACCGGCACGCAGGGCTGGCTGCCGATCCCGGTGATCGAATTCGTCGCTCGCGAGCTCGATATTCCG
>JAJAZM010000128.1 GCA_026785645.1 Sphingomonas bacterium
GCCATATGGTGGTCACCCGCGTGTGTTTATCTGGGGATTGCTCGAAGCGCGGTTGCAGCATGCCGATCTGATGATCCTCGGCGGATTGAACGAGGGCGTGTGGCCGTCACTGCCCGCACCCGACCCATGGCTCGCGCCAAAAATCCGCGCGGTGCTGGGGCTTCCCGGGCTCGATTTCCGGGTCGGCCTGTCGGCGCATGACTTTGCCTCCGCGCTGGGTGCACCGCGAGTCCTGCTCACCCGGGCACGACGCGACTCCAAATCGCCGACGGTGGCGTCGCGTCTGTGGTTGCGATTGATGGCCATGACCGGGGGGCTTGCGCGCGACCTGACCCTCGAACGCCTGGTCGCGGCAATCGACGATCCGGGCGAGCCGAAGCCGGTCGCGCGTCCCGCGCCATCGCCGCCCGCAGCCGAGCGACCGCGTGAAATCTGGGTGACGCAGGTCGATCGGCTGCGCGCCGATCCATTTGCCTTCTACGCCCAAGCGATGCTCGGGCTTAAGATGCTTGACCCGGTCGATGCCGACCATAGCGCCGCATGGAAAGGCAGCGCGGTCCACAAAGTCCTCGAAGATTGGCTGCGCGAGACTGAATGCGATCCGGACGAACTGATCGAGCGAGCCCAGGCATTGGTCGCGGGAGAGGCAATCCATCCGATGCTTCGCGCGCTATGGCAACCGCGCCTGCTGGAGGCGATCGACTGGATCGCCAAAGAGGAGCGCGCCAATCGCTCCGAGGGGCGCACGCCGGTTGCCGCTGAAGCCAGCGGCAAGACGATCGTCGGCGGTGTTACGCTGCACGGTCGCGCCGACCGGATCGATCGGCTTGCGGACGGACGGCTGGCGATCATCGATTACAAGACCGGCCAGCCGCCACAGGCCAAGGCCGTCGAGGCCGGCTTTGCGCTGCAATTGGGGCTGCTCGGCCTGATTGCACGGGCCGGCGGGTTCGGTGAATTGACGGGCGAGCCCGGGGCGCATGAATATTGGTCGCTGGCGCGCGACAGCCGAGGCGGGTTCGGCAAGAAATTTGCGCCCGACGCGAAAGTTGGCGCGGAGGCTTTCCTCGAGACGTCGCTGGCGCATTTCCTGGCTGCCTCGGCCGACTATCTGACCGGCGACAAGCCCTTCGTCGCCAAGCTCAACCCGGCCTATGCGCCTTATGGCGATTATGATCAGTTGATGCGGCTCGACGAATGGTATGGCCGCGACTGAGGCGCCTATTTGCCCTTAGGCTTCTTGACCTTGGAGGCATAGAGCAAGGCCGCGACGATCGCCGCCGACCCGATCCCGACGGCGACCCCGGCCTTGACCAATTTGGTCCGCCGTTCCCCGCTGTCGTCGTCCGTATCGCTCATATGTCTCTCCTGTTCTCGAACCACATTGATATTCGAGCCTCGCCATCTTGGGAAGCGCTGAGGGACTTGCTAGGGGTCATGTCATGTCGCGCCGCCTTAAACCCTTGCCCGTCCTTGAAGGCGAGCAACGGCGCGCGGTCGATCCGTCGGCGCATGCCGCAGTGACCGCATCGGCCGGGACCGGCAAGACCCAGGTCCTGACTGCGCGGGTGTTCCGCCTGCTGCTCGGCGGGGTCCGGCCCGAGAGCATCTTGTGCCTGACCTTCACCAAGGCCGGGGCGGCGGAAATGGCCAATCGCATCGGCGAGCGGCTGGCGTCGTGGGTGCGGCTGCCCGACGCGGTGCTGCGCAAGGAATTGTTCGCGCTCGGCGAGGATAATGACGACCGCAAGCTGGTTGAGGCGCGACGGTTGTTCGCGAGGGTGCTCGAGGCCCCGGGGGGCTTGCGCATCCAGACCATCCACGCTTTTGCGCAGACCTTGCTCGCGGCGTTTCCGGCGGAGGCGGGGATCACGCCAGGGTTCCGCCCGATCGAGGGCCGCGCCGAACAGGAACTGGCGCGTCGCACGCTGGCCGATCTCGTCGCCGATGCGGAAAGCGGCGGCGACACGCAGCTGATCGCCGACATCCAGGCGCTGTCGATGCGGCTCGGAGAGGAAGGGGCGGTGTCCTACCTGGCCGATTGTGCGCGGCGTGCCGAGGCGTTCAAGGGGCTTGGCGAACGTCGGGCGATCGAGCCCAAGCTGCGCGAGCTGGTGGGCTTGCCGGCCGAGGATGTCGCCGATTTCCTCGCCAACGCCTGTAACGACGACAGCTTCGATTGCGCGTTGCTGAGTAGCATCAAGGCAGCCAACGTCGGGTGGGGAACGAGCACCGGCCGGGGCCATGGCGCGGCGATCGACGCCTGGCTCGCGCTCGACCCATGCGGCCGGATCGACACGCTTCACTTGGTCGCCAAGGTGGTGATGAAGGCCGATGGCGATCCGCGCACGGTCAGTAGTGGCCAACTCAAGGTCGAGCCTGACTATCAAATATTAAGCGACGATGCCCACGCGGCCTTTGAGTGGCTGGTGGCGATGAAGAGCGCGGCGGAACTGGTCGCGGTCCAGGCGGCGGGGCTTCGCGCAGGTCAGGCCTATGCCGCCGCTTACACGCACGCCAAGCAGGCTGCGGGGGTGGCCGATTTTGGCGATCTGATCAACTGGACCCGCCGCTTGCTCGAGACCGAGGGGATGGGCGACTGGGTAAGGTTCAAGCTCGACCGGCGGACCGATCATATCCTGGTCGACGAAGCGCAGGATACCAACGCCGACCAATGGGCGATCGTGTGGCGCCTGATCGAGGAATATTTCAGCGGGTCGAGCGAGAGTGAAAAGCGCTGGCGGACATTGTTCATGGTGGGCGATTTCAAACAGGCGATCTTCCGCTTCCAGGGCACCGATCCTCGCGAATTCGAGGCAATGCGCGAGCGTGTTCGCGGCGCTGCGGCAGCGCTCGACCAAGCGGACGTCGATGCCCGAGAATTTCGCGAGCTTTCGATCGATGCGTCGTTCCGCTCGTCACCGGCAGTGCTGAATGTGGTCGACGCGGTGATCGCCGAGGTCGGGTTCGATGCGATGGGCCTGCCCGACCGGCCGGCGCGGCATGACGCTTTTCATGCCTTTCGGCCAGGGCGGGTCGAATGGTGGCCGGCGTTCGCGGTCGAGGATGAACCCGAGGGCAGTGGCGATGAAGAAGGCTGGCTCGATGAAACCGAACGACGCTATGCCAGTCACCTGGCAAAGACGGTCAAACGGTGGATCGATGAAGCGCCGGTGATGGCGAGCACCGGGCGGCCATTGTCGGCGGGCGACGTGCTGATCCTGGTGCGGAGCCGCGGCGAGCTGGCGTCGCTGCTGGTAGCGCGACTGTTCGCCGAACGGGTGCCGGTAGCAGGGATCGACCGGCTGCATCTTCATCGCCCGCTGGCGGTGCGCGATCTGCTTTCGGCGGTGGGGTTTGCGGTCCAGCCGCTCGATGATCTTACGCTTGCCAATTTGCTGGTGTCGCCGCTGATGGGGTGGAGCCAGGAACAATTGTACGATCTCGCCAAGGGGCGCGGTAAGAAGCCGTTGTGGTCGGTGCTGCTCGGCCGCGATGGCGAGGGCGGGGCGATCGACGAGGCGCTGGGCAAGCTTCGGCAGCTGCTGGCGATGGCCGATTACACCACGCCGGCACGGTTTCTCGAGACGATCCTTTCGGGGCCCCTCGACGGTCGGCGCAAGTTGCTCGGGCGGCTTGGGCCGGAAGCGCGCGATCCAATCGAGGAATTGCTCTCGGCGGCGCTTGAATTCGAACGCGACGACATCAATTCGCTCGACCGTTTCCTCGCCTGGTTCGGGCGCGGCGATGTCGAAATCAAGCGCGATCCGTCGGCACCGGTCGATGCGGTGCGGGTGATGACGGTGCATGGCTCCAAGGGGCTCGAGGCACCAGTGGTGATCCTGGCCGATGCCACCGCCGATCCCGCCAAGCTCGGCCAGTCGAGCCCGCCGATCGATTTTCCGGTCGACGGCAAGACTGTCCCGCTGATCCGACCGCGCAAAGCCGAACGGTGCGATCCATTCACTGCGCTGATCGAGGATGAGGACAAGCTCGACCTCGCCGAGCATTGGCGCCTGCTCTACGTCGCGCTGACCCGGGCGCGAGAGCGGCTGGTGATTGCCGGGGTGCGGAAAAAGACGGCGGTGGCC
>JAJAZM010000129.1 GCA_026785645.1 Sphingomonas bacterium
ACTTTTAATCAGTAGGTCGCTGGTTCGAACCCAGCAGGGCTCACCAGCCTCGAAAAAACGCCATTCCGGAAGTATGGTGATTTTCGAGGCTCGGCTTCATAGCCAGTCCATCGCACCCTCGCTAACCCAACTCCAACCGCAATGCAGCAATCCGCAACACTCTGGTAACGCATTGAGATTAGTCCTTGGATGGTCCGAGATATTTCGGACGACCGATCAAGACCAGGGCCGACGCACAATGAACAGTGGGGTTGACGAGCTTCCGGTCGATATGACGGTATATTCGCTGTCGAGCAAGGCGCCCACGCCATCGGACCGGCGCGACGGGGAACGCCACCTGACCTTGTTCCGGGTCGGCGCGATGACCGTCGATGGTCGCCGCGAATTATGCCTGATCAGGAATATTTCCGAAGGCGGGATGATGATCCGCCCCTATTGCGACCTCACCGAAGGCACCGCGCTGACGATCGAGCTTAAGACCGGTTATTCGGTGCCGTGCACCGTCGCCTGGCTGAGCGAAGGTTCGGTCGGGGTCGAATTCGCGAACCCGGTCGACGTCGTCGAGATTCTGTCGACCGCGCAGGAAGGCCCCCGCCCGCGAATGCCGCGTATCGAGGTCGAATGCTTCGCAACAGTGCGCGACGGCGCACTGGTTCACCGGATGCGGGTCCACGATGTCTCGCAGGGCGGGGTCAAGCTCGAGAGCATGGTGATGATCGATGCCGGTGTCGACCTGGTGGTGTCGCTCCCCGGTCTCGATCCGCAGTCGGCGGCAGTGCGGTGGAACGAGGATGGCTATCTCGGGGTGACCTTCAATCGGCTGCTCCCGCTGGCCCAACTGGTTGATTGGCTCCGCGCCACCCGCGAGCATTTGCGCGCCGCCTGACAAGTGAGCCTCGAGCTTCGAAAGCGCTCGTTGGATCAGTCTCTTCGGTTCTGGATTGGGTCGCCCCAGATCCAGTCGTGCGCGATCTGGCGTTCGCCCGCCGACAAATCGCCCGACCTGATTCCGGGACGTCGGAAGTCGAGCTTGGGCTGCGGCTTGGTGCGCGGCACGTGACGAAGCACTGCACCGGGGTCGAGCAATGTATCAAACGCGATCCCGGCGCGACCGGCAGTGACCCAGGCGACGCGGCCGGCCAGGTTCAATTCTTTCTTGCGAAAGACGACCGACGTGCCAACGGTCGGAAGCTGTGCAGCTTCCACCAGTGCCCCTTCGGGAGACAAGTTGCGGAGCTTGACCGCCACCGCGATTCCATCGACCTCGATGGACGCTGCCATCAAGACATGCGAACGGCGTGCGCGCCGGTTTTGGGTGGTTCCGCTTTCGTCCATGGCGCATTCTATATCCGTCATGGGTAAAGGCTTCGTTTAATGTCGCATTTTTCCGATCGCACATTTTCGCTGGCGGCGGTCGTCGTCGCGTTGCTGATGTTTGTAATGGCGGGCGTGGTTGGCGGGCCCGACTATGGGAGCGACGTTGCTGCAATTCATTCGCTCGCCGTCGAGCGTTCCACCCACGCCGGGCTGACCGGGCGAGCGATCTTCATCACCCATTTCGGCGGTGCAGAAGAGATGGTGACGATACTGCTGATCGCACTAGCGCTGTTGGTTATCTTGAAACGTTGGCGATCTGCCCTGGTGCTTGCGGGAATCGTGCTCGGCGGGCGGATGACGGTAGAATTGCTCAAACTGCTGATCGACCGCCCGCGCCCGTCGTTCACCCCCTACCCGGTCGAAATCGTCTCATTGAGCTTTCCAAGCGGCCATTCGGCCAATTCGATGATCACCTTCCTCGCCCTGGCGCTGATCGTCGCACCGGTGAAATATCGCATGGCGGCGGTCGGTGCGGCAATATTGGCAAGTGCTGCGATTGGAGCGACCCGGCCGCTGCTCGGGGTGCATTGGCCGAGCGACGTTATCGGCGGTTGGGCGTTCGGGATCGCGTGGGTGGTGGCGTTGGTCGAGCTAAGCCAAGGCTGGCGCGGCGCGGCGAAAAAATAATATCACATTATTGGATGGCATGGCGCGACATTGCTCGAATGCCATCCCGCGCGCCTCGGCCGCGATTTGGAAGTCGGTCAGCGAGCGAAGTCCCCAGCGCGGATCGCGGCTCTTGAGGTCGGCATCGAATGCCAGGTTGGACGGCGCGGTGTCGACCCCGTCGATGATCCACGGCCCATAGAGGATCAACGGAGCGCCTTCGTCGAGCAGCCGAGCGGCGCCATCGATCAGCCCGACCGCGCTTGCCCACGGGCTGATATGAACCATGTTGATGCACAGGATCGCATCGGCACGATCGACTGGCCAGTGTATCGCAGCAGCGTCGATCTCGATCGGCGGACGAAGATTGGCCGGCCCATCGCGCTGCCACGCGTCGATCGATGCCAGGGCGAGTGGATCGGGATCGCTCGGCTGCCACTCGCGATCAGCAAAACGACGGGCGAACGCCAGCGCATGCTCGCCCGTCCCGCTGGCAATCTCGAGGATCAGGCCGTTTCTCGGCAACCAGTCCCCAAGCACCTCACCGATCGGATCGACGTTGCGCGCCGCCGCCGGGGCAACCCGGCGCACGTCGTCGGCCAAGTCGGCGACAGTGTACGGAGGAATTGTGTCAGTCATCCGAACGCGAGCGGGTCTGACGGAAGATCAGCCATGCCAGCAGGCCCAAAGGTCCGGCCATGAGGGTCGCGAACAGGAACGGGAGCTGGGCAATCCGGCCGAGTCCCGTGGCATCGGCGTCCCTGGCGATCCAGCGAGCGACGAACAGGTCGAACGCGAGATAATGGGTCCAGCCGATGACGATCCCGGCGTCGCTGAGGAATAAGGGACGCAAGCCGGCGATCGAATAATCGAGCAGGTTCGGATCTGCGGCGCCGGGGACTTTGCCGGGGTCGACGAGGTTGGAAACGAGCAGGACGAACAGGATCGCATAGGTCAAGCACAGCAAGCCGATGGCGAGGTTGAGGACGATCGAAAAGGTGCGCGGGGTTCGAGTCCACACTGCGAGCATCATATGGCCGAGCAATGCGACGATGTTGGTGAAACTGAAGATAGCGTCCCAGTTCATCGCTCTAATCCTCTGATAGCGTGGCCTTTTGATAGGTCAGCACGGGCTTTCGCGCGGCCAGGGTTTCGTCGAGGCGGTGGCGCGGCGCAAATACCGGCGCGGCCTTTAGCGCTTCGTCCCCGGCGCGAGCCCGCTCCGCGATCGAGCGAAGCGCGACGATGAACTGGTCGAGGTTGGCCTTGCTCTCGGTCTCGGTCGGCTCGACCAGCATCGCGCCGTGGACGACCAATGGGAAATACATCGTCATCGGGTGGAAACCCTCGTCGATCAGCGCCTTGGCGACATCGATCGTCGAGAAACCCTCGGCAAAGCCTTTGTCCGAGAAGATCGCCTCGTGCATGCACGGCCCCGAGTATGCGAAGGGCGCGTCGAGCACGTCTTCCAGGCTGCGCAGGAGGTAATTGGCGTTGAGCACGCTATCTTCGGCGACCTGACGAAGGCCGTCGGCGCCGTGGCTCAGGATATAGGACAAGGCGCGGCTGAACATCCCCATCTGGCCGTGGAAGGCGACCATCCGCCCGAAGCTGTCGCTGCCTTGGTCATGCGCGGTTTCTTCCTCGACCATGCGATAGCCGCCAACGTGGCGCTCGACATAGGGCAAGGGCGCGAACGGCGAGAGCGCTTCGGACAGCACCACCGGCCCCGAGCCCGGCCCGCCGCCGCCATGCGGGGTGGAGAAGGTCTTGTGGAGGTTGATGTGCATCGCATCGATACCGAGGTCGCCGGGACGAACCCGGCCGACGATGGCGTTGAAATTGGCACCGTCGCAATAGACCAGTCCGCCGGCGGCATGGACCGCGTCGGAAATCGCCTTCATCTCGGGCTCGAACAGGCCGCAAGTATTGGGGTTGGTGATCATCACCGCCGCGACGTCGGGACCGAGGCGGGCCTTGAGCGCTGCAAGATCGACCCGGCCTTCGCGGGTCGCGGGAATATCCTCGACCTTGTAACCGGCGAAGGCAGCGGTGGCGGGGTTGGTGCCGTGCGCACTTTCGGGGACGAGCACGACAGATCGCGCATCGCCGCGCGCTTCGAGCGCGGCGCGGATCGAAAGGATACCGCACAATTCGCCATGTGCGCCGGCCTTGGGGCTCATCGCCACAGAATGCATACCGGTCAGCTCGATCAGCCAGTGCGCCAACGTGTCGATCAGCTCAAACGCGCCCTGTACCGTTTCCTGCGGCTGCAAGGGGTGGATGTCGGCAAAGCCGGGCAGCCGCGCCATCTTCTCGTTCAATCGCGGGTTATGCTTCATGGTGCACGACCCAAGCGGGAACAGCCCGAGGTCGATCGCGTAATTCTGGCGCGACAGGCGGGTGTAATGGCGCACGGTCTCGGGTTCGCTGAGGCCGGGAAGGTTGATTGGGGCGGTGCGGGCAAGATTGGCCAGGCGCGAGCCCCCCTCCGCCGGCTGCGCCGACACCTCCCCCTGTTCAGGGATAGGAGCCTGGTCGTCAAAATCGACCCCCGTGCTTTCATTGTCGCCGATCTCGAAGATCAATTTCTCCTCGAGCATTAGCGCGCGGTTGCCGGTGGTGGTGGCGCCATCGCTGGTAGCGGCGGTCGGCACAGTGGGCTTCCACCCGCTCGGGTTGGGGGCGTTCATTGGGCGATCTCCTTGAGCGCAGCTTCCAGCGCGTCGATGTCCGCATCGGTGACGGTTTCGGTGACCGCGATCACCAGTCCGTTGGCGAGGTTCGCCTCCCCCGGATAGAGCCGCCCAAGCGACACCCCGCCGAGTATCCCGCGTTCGACCATTGCATGGACCGCAGGCCGCGCCTCGACCGGCAGCTTCAGTGTGAATTCGTTGAAGAAAGCGTCGTTGACCAATTCGACTCCGGGGATTGCCGACAGCCGTCCGGCGACTTCAACTGCGCGGGCGTGGTTGATCGCGGCAAGCTGCCGAAGCCCCTTCTCGCCAAGCAGGGTCATGTGGACGCTGAATGCCAGCGCGCACAGCCCGCTGTTGGTGCAGATGTTCGACGTCGCCTTCTCGCGGCGGATATGCTGCTCGCGGGTCGACAGGGTCAACACGAAGCCGCGCTTGCCCTCGGCATCGACCGTCTCCCCGGCCAATCGCCCGGGCATCTGGCGGACATATTTCTCGCGGGTTGCGAACAGGCCGACATAGGGACCGCCGAACTGCAGCCCGACCCCGATCGACTGGCCCTCGCCGACGACGATGTCGGCCCCCATCTCGCCCGGCGCCTTGATCAGCCCCAAGGCGACCGGCTCGGTCACCACCGCGATCAGCAACGCACCCGCGGCATGCGCGGCATCGGCAATCGGCTGCAAGTCGCTGATCCGCCCGAGGATGTCGGGATATTGGACGACGACGCAGCTGGTATCTTTGTCGATGCCGGCGATCAGCCGCGCTTCATCGGTGGCGGCATCGAGGCTCGGGAGCGCGGTATCGAGCGTATCGCCGGTGAAGCGCGCCATGGTCTTGGCCACCGAGACATAATGCGGGTGGAGGCCGTCGGACAGGATCGCCTTGCCGCGCCGCGTGATCCGTCGCGCCATGCCGATTGCTTCCCAGCAGGCGGTCGAGCCGTCGTACATCGAGGCGTTGGCGACTTCGCACCCGAGCAATCGCGCGACCTGGGTCTGGAATTCGAACAGGACCTGGAGCGTGCCCTGCGCGATTTCGGGCTGGTAGGGCGTGTAAGCGGTGAGAAATTCGCCGCGCTGGATGATGTGGTCGACTGAGGCCGGCACATGATGCTTGTACGCGCCGCAGCCGAGGAAGAAGGGCACCTGCCCCGCGACCATATTCTTGCGCGCCATCGCGCCCAATTGGCGTTCGACGTCCATTTCCGACGCGTGCATCGGCAGGCCATGAATCGGGCCATCGAGCCGCGCTTCTTCGGGAACGTCGACGAACAGATCGTCGACCGACGCCGCGCCGATGGTGGCGAGCATATCCGTACGGTCGGTGTCGGAGAGGGGCAGGTAACGCATTATTTCGGCTTCCTCATGATGAAGCGGAGGCGGACATAGTCGGCGATGTCGGTGCCGACCCGGTCGGCGACCTCGTCGGCGATGGCGGCGCGTTCCTCCACCGGAACGCCGGCTCGGTCGAGCCAGCCGCGGCGGAAGGTGGTGACCCACGCAGCGACGCCATGCTCGAGCCTGGTCGGCCGCTCGATCAGCCGGGCGTCGATATCGTGGGCGAAGCCGGCGTCTTCGTAGAGAGCGACGAATTCCTCGACCGACGGATACCAGTTGGCGGCATAGGTCGGCGGTCCGAAGCCGCGCACCACCAGCACATCGTCCAGGGCTTCGCGGAGCCGCGCGAGATTGCCCTCGCCGCCCATTTCGCCGGCAAAGCGCCCGCCTGGCTTGAGCGCGAACCAGATGGCGCGCGCCGCGCGTTCCTTGGCGATCACCCAATGCAAGGTGGCGTTGGAGAAGACCGCGTCGAACGCTTCGGCGAATTTGAGGTCGGCGGCATCCATCAACCGCGCATCGAGGCCCTTGGCCCGCGCCGCGCCGATCATGCTCAGGCTATCGTCGATCCCGACCACATCGGCGCCGGCTTGCTTGATCTTCAGCGTCAGCGTGCCGTCGCCGCAACCGACGTCGAGGATATGTTCGCCCGGTTGTGGGTCGAGCAGGTCGAGCGCGGCTTGCCCGAGCGCCGGCACGAACCCGCCGACGCGCGCATAATCGGCGGCGTCCCACTGGCTGGTCGAGAGGATGTCCGTGCTCATCTTTTCCTCAATTGACTTCGTCGAGCGAATGGGAGGCCCGCGTCCGACGTCCCTCGACTTCGCTCGGGATAAACGGCGATGAAGGCATTGGTTGAAACATCACAGAGTCTTGACCCATTCGCGATAGGCGGGCTCGTCCATCAGGCCGTCGAGCTCGCTGGCATCGGCCAGGGTCATCTTGAAGAACCAGCCCTCGCCTTCGGGATCGCGGTTGATCAGCGCTGGGTCATCGGCCAGCGCCGGATTGCCGAGGATCACTTCACCCGCGACCGGGGCATAGACGTCGCTCGCGGCCTTGACCGATTCGACCACCGCCGCCTCGTCGCCCTTGTTCAAGGCTTTGCCCTGCTCGGGAACCTCGGCGAAGACGATATCGCCGAGCGCATGCTGGGCATGGTCCGAAATGCCGATCGTGGCGGTATCGCCCTCGACCCTGATCCATTCATGCTCGCCGGTGAAGTAGGTGGTCATTGCTCAGGCTCCTGCTGGCTTGCGGTGATAATGGTGGGGCACGAACGGCATCGGGGTGACGATGGAATCGAAGATCTTGCCACGCTGTTCGAGCTTGAGCGAAGTGCCGGGCTCTGCCTTGGCGGTGGCGACATAGCCCATCGCGATCGGGCGCTGGAGCGAGGGAGAAAAGGTGCCGCTGGTGATCCGGCCGATCTCGCTACCTTCGTCGTCGAGGATCAGCGCGCCTTCGCGGACCGGCTGACGGCCCTCGACGAGCAGGCCGACGCGGCGCTGAACCGGGCCCTGGTCGATTTCTCCGACGATTCGCGAGGCGCCGGGAAAGCCGCCCTCGGCGCGGCGGCGCTTGCCGATCGCAAAGTTGAGCTCGGCCATTACCGGGGTCGTCTGGCGATCGAGGTCATGGCCGTAGAGCGGCAGCCCGGCCTCGAGCCGAAGCGAATCGCGAGCGCCGAGCCCGATCGGCTTGACCGCTTCGTGGGCGGAGAGCGCATCGGCGACCGCGATGGCGGCGTTTGCGGCGACCGAGATTTCGAAGCCATCCTCGCCGGTATAGCCCGAGCGGCTGATCCAGGCGGGGGTTCCGGCAAGGCTGAACATCGCGCCTTGCATGAAGGTGAGTTCGGCGGTGCCGGGGGCGAGCGCGTCGAGCACGTCGGCGGCGCGGGGCCCCTGGAGCGCGAGCAGGGCTTGCTCCTTCATATGATCGAGCACGATCCCGCGCGGCAGGCGGCGCTCGAACGCCTCGATATCGCCTTTCTTGGTCGCGCCGTTGACGACGACATAGAAATGGTCGCGGCGGCGGGTCGCCATGAGGTCGTCGATGATCCCGCCATCCTCGTCGAGCAGCATCGAATAACGCAGCCGGCCTTCCTTGAGCGATTGGAGGTCGCTGGGCAGCAAGGTCTCGAGCGCGACGTCGACGTTGGCGCCGTGAAAGGTCAGCTGGCCCATATGGCTGACGTCGAATAGTCCGGCATGCTCACGCGTCCAGAGGTGCTCGGCGATGACGCCGTCATATTGGACCGGCATCGAATAGCCCGCGAACGCGACCATTCGAGCGCCCTTCGCGCGGTGCCAGGCGTCGAGCGCAAGTGGTTGGACGTCGGTGTCGGTCTCGGTCTCGGTCATCGCGCGCGCTCCAGATCAAGGCTCGGCCGCGGCTTGCCCATGATGAGCTGCCCGCGCCGAACCCCCTTCTGTCACTGAGACCTGAGAGCTTTCCCCGCCATAGCCCGAAAGCGACGGCGGGTTACCCCTTCGGCGGCCCGCCATAGCCGATCGGCGACGGTGGGCACTTTCCAGACTGTCCAGGCGCGCGCGGTCCCGTTTGCCTGAGAGATTCCGGGGGCGGTTGCTCCTTCGGCGCCCCGTGAGGGGACTCTCCCGCGCGTCCCTTGGACCGAAGTCCAGGACAGGCAACGGCATTGGCCGTGGCTTATGGCCGAGTCAATTGTTTAGGGGCGCGCCTTGGCGATTCGGGTTGGCGGGCGCCTAGCGCGTGGCGTTGTAGCGCAGCTGGTCCTGGCTGAGCTGGAAGCCGACCAGATGCTCGAAGGTGGCGCGGGCGACGGCGTCGCGGATCTTGGGGTCCGACAAGGGATCGACCGCGGCATCGGCATCGCCGGTCTTGCGCTTGCGGGTCAGCTCGCGGCGGACATCCTCGGGCAGCGAAGCGGAGGCGCGATCGACCTGCACGGTGACCCGCGACGAGGTCTGCGCGCGCAAACTGCCGGCCGCGAAATTGAGCGCGATCGCGCCGACTTTCTTGGCGACGACCCGATTCCCGCCCTGCATCACGACATTATAGAAGGGCAGCACGACCTGACGCGGCTGGCTCGCATCGCGGCGCGTGGCGACGACGTCGAAGCCGGCGACGGAGTTGATCTGGCTACCGGTCTCATCGCAACTTCCGCGCAAATTGGTGATCGTCGCAACCACGTCGATCGCCCGGGCGTCGGTGCTGCCTTGCGGATCGAACATCGTCACATCGCCGGTGCCGGCGGGAATTCCGAGCTGCGGGCAGGCCGAGCGGGTAATGTAAATTCCGCCGTCGCCGATCGAATCCTTCTTCGAGCAGGCCGACATGAGGGCGAGGCAGGCAATCGACAGCAAGCGGAGTTTCACGGCGCGCGGATCCTTTTCGACCGGGGCTGGCCTGTTCACCATAGGCTGCCCGCATTTCATTTGGCGTTGTCATAGGAAGCGCCTTGGCTGGCTGCAAGCAATCGCTTACATCGCCGATCATGGCCCACACGCTTCCACCGCTTCACATCCTGATCGCCGCGCCGCGCGGATTCTGCGCCGGGGTCGATCGGGCGATCACGATCGTCGAAAAAGCGATCCTGCTTTACGGGCCGCCGGTCTATGTCCGGCACGAGATCGTCCACAACAAGTTCGTCGTCGACCGGCTGCGCGGGATGGGCGCAGTGTTCGTCGATGAATTGGACGAAGTACCCGACGGGCGCCCGGTGGTGTTCAGCGCGCATGGCGTGCCCAAGGTCGTCCCCGCCGCCGCCGAAGCCCGCGGGCTCGATTATCTCGATGCCACCTGCCCGCTGGTGAGCAAGGTCCACCGCCAGGCACAGCGGCTGATCGAGGTCGGGCGGCATATCCTGTTCATCGGCCATGAGGGCCATCCCGAAGTGGTCGGCACCTTCGGCCAGGTGCCCGAAGGCGCGATGACCCTGGTCGAGACGATCGAGCAGGCCGAGGCGATCGCGGTCGAGGATCCCGACAACCTCAGCTTCCTGACCCAGACCACCTTGTCGGTCGACGACACGGCGGAGATCGTCGCCGCGCTCCAACGCCGCTTCCCGACGATCCGGGCGCCGCGCGGCGAGGATATCTGTTACGCGACATCCAACCGCCAGGGTGCGGTCAAAGCGATTGCCCCGCGCGCCGAGAAGATGCTGGTAATCGGCGCCACCAACAGCAGCAATTCGCTTCGCCTGGCCGAAGTCGCCGAGCGGCTGAACGTGCCCGCCCGACTGATCGCGCGCGCCGCCGACATCGACTGGGAATGGTTCGGAACGCCAGGCACGATCGGGCTTACGGCGGGCGCTTCCGCCCCCGAAGTGCTGGTGCGCGAAGTGGTCGATGCCTTGCGCCAGCGGTTCGTCGTGACCGAGGAAGAAGCCGCGCACGTCAATGAAGGCATGATCTTTAAACTCCCGCGCGAGCTGGTCGACTAAGCCTGCGATGGAACTGCCCAAGGTCGAGATTTTTACCGATGGCGCGTGCAAGGGCAATCCGGGACCGGGTGGCTGGGGCGCGGTGCTTCGCTGTGACGGCAAGGAACGCGAATTGTCAGGCGGCGAAGCGCCATCGACCAATAATCGCATGGAATTGATGGCGGCGATCGAATCGCTCAATGCGCTGAAGCGGCCGTGCCGGGTCAGCCTGACCACCGACAGCGTCTATGTGCGTGACGGAATCACCAAGTGGATCCACGGCTGGCGCAAGAATGGCTGGCGCACCGCCGATCGCAAGCCGGTCAAGAACGCCGATCTGTGGCAGGCATTGCTGGCGGCGGCCGAACCGCACCGCGTCGAATGGCATTGGGTCAAGGCCCATAATGGCCATACCGAGAATGAACGCGCCGACGCCCTCGCCTGCGCCGAGGCCGACGCGCGGCGTTAGCCAGCGCTAGGCGGATTTGCGCGGCGCGAAGTCGGTCGGGTCGATACCGGCGAGTTCGGGCGGCAATGCCTCGCCGCTGATCAGGGTCGCGCAGAGCAGGGAGGCGGCGGGGGCGGTCTGGATACCCATGCCGCCCTGCCCCGCGCACCAGAAAAAACGTGGATCGAGCGGATCGAAGCCGAATTGCATCGCGCGCGAGGGCGCGAAGCTTCTTAAGCCCGCCCATTTGCGCTCGACCGCCTCGACCGGCCAGTCGACCGCGCGTTCAAACCGGTCGATCGCCATCGCAACGTCGATTTCCTCGGGCGCTGCGTTGCATGGCTCGACTAAACTCTCGTCGAGCGGGCTGACCCACACCACATTGTCGCCTTCGCCCTTGAAATAGAAACTGGCGTGAAGGTCGGTGACCAACGGCAGGTCGCGAAGCCCGGTCCGGCCGACTCGAAGCTGGACCACGGTACGCCGCCGCGGCTCCAGCCCGATCGGCGGCAAGCCCGCGCGCTCCGCGACCTGGTCGGCCCAGCCGCCGGCAGCATTGACCAGCACCCCCGCGTCGATCTCGCCGGCGCTGGTTCGGGCAAGCCAGCCGTCGCCCGACCGCCGCGCATCGAGCAGGGCCGAATCGGTCCGCACGTCGCCGCCAGCGCGGCGAATCGCGGTCAGGCAGGCGGTGTGGAAGGCCGCGACCTCGATATCGGCGCAGCTTGGTTCAAACCATGCCCCGGTCCACTGCTCGCGAAGCCCAGCCACCATCCGGTCAAGCGTGGCACGGTCGATCGCGACCAGGGCATCATCGCCAGTCTGCGCATCGGCTCCTTCGACTTGCTCGCCTTCGGCCTGCGACAAGTGAAGCGCGCCGCGCCGCCGGAGCAATGGCGCTTCGGATCCCGGCCAGTGCGCATCGAACATCGGCTTCGACAACAGGCTCAGCCGCCGCGCCGGATTGTCTCCGCCGAGGCTTCCCTGCCAGAAAGCGACCGAGCGCCCGGTCGAGTGGCGACCGCACAAATCCTCGGCCTCGACCAGCAGCACGCGCATCGACGGCGCCAGCCGCGCGCCGAGGCTTGCACCGGCGATCCCGCCACCGACGATCAGTATGTCATATCGCTTCATCGCGCCCGTGGTTACGGTTTGGAAAGCCGAACCGTCTAGGCCGACCGCATGACAAATTTCGGATTCACGGAAACATTGCTCGTATTGCTGGCGATCATCCTGGTGGTGGCGGCGGTGATCGACGTGCGCACCTTCACCATTTCGAACGAGCTCAACGCCACCGTGGCGTTGCTCGCGCCGCTCTACTGGTGGTCGATCAGCCTGCCCTTCTGGCCCGACGCAGCGATCCAAGTCGGAGTTGCGGTGGCGGTGTTCGCGATGCTCGCTGTGACCTTTTACATCGGCATGATGGGCGGCGGCGACGTCAAGCTCGCGGCTGCGCTGGCGTTATGGTTCTCGCCCGGATCGACGGTGCGATTCCTCGTCATCATGTCGATTGCGGGGGGCTTGCTGACCGTTGTGATCCTGATTCTGCATCGCCTGAAGCCCGGCCAGATCAAAAATTCGGACGGGGAAACCCATAAAAAACCGGAGGTTCCCTATGGCGTCGCGATCGCATTCGGCGCGCTGTGGATTCTCGCCCAACGGTTTCTTAACCAATTTGCCTGATGTCTGGACACATTCGAGGGACCCGTTGGGGAGGCGTAATCGCCATGGACGTGAAGAAAGTTGCACTGCTGGTAGCAGCCCTGGTCATTGCGGTGGTTACCGCTGTGATGGCCAAGAACATGTTTGTCGGGGCTGGTGCAGCCCAGGCAGAGGCCGCTCCCGCGGTTCCGCTCGGGCCCAAGATCCTGGTTGCACGCAAGGCGCTTCCGGTGGGCACGATCGTCGACCAGGAAAGCCTGACCTATCAGGCATGGCCCAAGGAGATGGTGCAGAACGCTTATTACGTCGAAGGCGGCCCTGATGGCGACATCAGCAAGCTGCTCGGCACGGTAGTTCGCAACCCGGTCACCGCCGGCCAGCCAGTCACTCGCGGCGCCCTTGTCGGCCCCAACGATCGTGGCTTCCTGGCCGCGGCGCTTGGCCCGGGGATGCGCGCCGTCACGGTGCCGGTCTCGGCCACCAGCGGCGTTGCCGGCTTCATCTTCCCGGGGGATCGGGTTGACGTCGTGTTGACCCAGGAAGTTTCCGGTGGTGGCGAGGGTCCGCCGCTGCGCGTGTCCGAAACCATCTTCCGCAACATGCGCGTGCTGGCCACCGATCAGCGGATCGACTCGAAGAATGAGGAAGGCAAGACCGTGCCCCGCTTATTCTCGAACGTGACGCTCGAGACGACCCCGCGGATCGCCGAAAAGGTTGCCGTTGCGCAAGCCGTCGGCCAGCTGTCGCTGTCGCTTCGCTCGATCGCCGAAAACGAAGCCGAACTCGAACGCGCCGTTGCCAGCGGCGAAGTCAAGGTGACCGGCACCGGCAATCCGCAGGAAGAGCGCCGGATGCTGCTCGCGATTGCCAACCGGCCCAACGACAGCAACACCACCTTCACCACGGGTGCCGACGTCTCGCGCTTCCAGCGCCGGTCCGTCCCGGTCCGTGTCCCGAGCGGTGGCAGCTCTTCGTCCAGTGATTCTCGTCCGTCGTCCGTCAGCAGCGGCTCGGTTCCAATGGGACCCGTGGTTCGTGTTTCGCGCGGCAATAGTGTGACCGTAGTTCCGGTGGGAGCCCGTTAAGATGACCAGTCTCAACATCCTCAATCGCGCCCGCCTGGGCACCGCGATGACCGCCTTGGCGCTAGGCCTCGGCACCGTCACCGTCGCCGCCCCGGCATCCGCTCAACCGGTCGCCGCAAGGCCGTCGGAAACGCTCAACCTGAGCCAGGGGACGGGAACGCTCGTTCGACTGTCCGCGCCGATGGCCGACGTGTTCGTCGCCAACGACCGGATCGCCGACGTTCAGGTGCGCTCGTCAACCCAGCTCTACGTGTTCGGCAAGGGAAGCGGCGAAACCACCATTTACGCCACCACCAAGAGCGGGCGCGTGGTTTATGCCGCCAATGTTCGCGTTGGCAGCAACACCGGCTCGCTCGACGAGATGATGCGCCTGGCCATGCCCGACGCTGCCATCCAGGTGACGCCGATGAACAATCTGATCCTGCTGACCGGGACCGTCGCATCGCCGGGCGATGTCGAAGAAGCCCAGCGGCTGGTCCAGGCCTATGTCGGGGCCGGCACGCAGGTGGTCAGCCGGCTGCGTTCGGCCACCCCGCTGCAGGTCAACCTGCGAGTCAAGATCGCCGAGGTAAACCGCAGCCTGATCAAGCAGATCGG
>JAJAZM010000130.1 GCA_026785645.1 Sphingomonas bacterium
CGGCTGGCTCGACGAGGAAATGGAGCGGCTGGCCGACCCGTCGAGCTTCGCTTACCCGCCCGAGGATGCGTGGAAGCGTCTCAAGATGCCCGGTCGCAACCCGCAGCTGCTCGGCCGGTTGAAGGCGATCGCCGGGTGGCGCGAGACCGAGGCGCGCAACAAGAATCTGCCGCGCGGTCGAATCCTCAAGGACGACACGCTGGGCGAGCTTGCCGCGCATCCGCCCAAGACCCAGGACGATCTGGGCAAGGTTCGCGGGCTGTCGGCGGGCTGGCGCAATAATGATATCGGAGGCCGTCTGATGCAGGCGCTGGCCACGGCCAAGCCGGTGCCGCCCGACGAACTTCCCCAGCGCGACTTGAAGCGCCCCGGGTTGACCAAGGATTCGTCGTTGGTGTCAGATTTGCTCAAGTTGCTGCTCAAGATTCGCTCGCGCGATACCGGGGTCGCGCCCAAATTGATCGCGCGCTCGGACGAACTCGAGGCGCTGGCCGGCGGGGTCCGCGACGGGCTCAACATCCTGACCGGCTGGCGGTTCGATCAATTTGGGAGCGACGCGCTCGACCTGGTTGAAGGACGGCTTGCATTCGGCATCGTCGATGGCAAATTGGTGATGACCAAGACCGCCAAGGTGCCCGAGGCCAAGCTGCCCGAAGAAAGCGAGACGATCGATGCGTAACCTGTCGCTGTTGTTCGCCGCCCCGCTCGCCGCCTGCACGAGCATCCAGCCCGCCCCCGCTGTCCCGACGGGCGATGCCTGTTCGACTGCCGCGCTCGGCCGCTATGTCGGCCAGCCTGTGACCAGCGAGCTTGCTGGCCGGATGTTGCGCGAGACGGGCAAGACCGCGCTTCGCTGGGTCCGCCCGGGGATGATGGTGACGATGGACTTTCGCGAGGATCGACTGACGGTCTACCTTGACGCTTCCAACAAGGTCGAACGCGCCAGCTGCACCTAGGCGACCTCGATCTCGGCGCCGCGCCCCGTCGCCTTGCCAAGCTGTTTCAAGCGTTGCTCGACCGCTTCACCGACCAGTTCGGCATGGCGTTGGGGAATGCGCAGCACGATCCGTTCCTTTTCCAGCGCGATCGAGGTTCTGCGCAAGGTTGCTTCGGTGCCCGCCGAGAGCCGCTGGGCCAGCCGGATCGCCCGCCCCCATGCCGAGCAGCGTACCTCCTCGCGCGCATCGAGCAGCGCGCTGACCTTGCTATCGAACCCCTTGTCGCCGCCGAACGCCGCGCACAACGTCCGCCCGAGCACCGCCCGGCCATGCGCGTCGATCCCCACCCAATTGCCGTGAAGCGCCAGGTCGACCGCGCGCTCGGCGCGAAAGTCGGGGTGCGCATTCCACGCGAAATCGCTCATCAGGCAGGCTGCCAGCCGCAATCGCCGCGCCGGCGGATCGTCGTCGGGAAATAACGGATCGATCCACGCGTCGATCGTCGCGCCATGATCGGCGAACCGTCCGAGCCGGTCACCGACCTCGAGCGCGGCGGCGATCAGCGGGTCCTGCGCGCGCGTCGTGGGGTCGAGATCGCGGAACAACAGCCCTTCGCGGAGCCCGAACGCCGACACCACCACATCGGCAGGGGCGAAGACGTCGAACATCGCGTTGAGGATCACCGTCGCCGCCGGCAGCGCGCCGAGGCGGGTCGAGCTCAGCCCGCTGCGTTCCTTCAATTCCACAGGCGTCATGGTGGTGATCATCTGTTCGAGCGCGGCGATCCGCTCAGCGGTCAATCGGTGGCCGTGGACGATCGGCAGCGGATGCTTGACCTCCTGCAAATCGAGCCGCGCCAGCGCCCGGAACGATCCGCCGACGAGGTACAGGCTCATCGTCTTCAACGACCCATCGAGCGCGGTGCCGCGAACCCCCTTGCGGATCGCCGCGGCAATCGCCTTGCGGCTCGGGCTCGCACCGACGCGCAGAACACCTAGCGGAAGCGACACGCCGGCGCCGAGCCTGCCGCCGTCGACCTGGATCAGTTCAAGGCTTCCGCCGCCAAGATCGGCCACCACGCCGCGCGCCTCGGGAATGGCCGAGAGCACGCCGAAGCCCGACAATTGGGCTTCCTCGACCCCCGGCACGATGCGCGGCTTCAGGCCGAGCGCGGTGACCTGCTTGAGGAACGCCGCGCCGTTCGAGGCATCGCGGACCGCTGCGGTGGCGACGGTGTGGACGGTCTTCAATCCCATGTCGCGCGCCAACTGGCGAAAGCGCGCGATCGCCGCCAATGCGCGCGCCGAGCTTGCCTCGTCGAGCGTACCGTCGCGCTCGATCGACCGGCCAAGCGCGGCGGTGACCTTCTCGTTGAACAGATGCGACGGCACGCGCGGAGTCCCGCCGTAAGCGACAAAGCGCACCGAATTGCTGCCGATGTCGATAATCCCGACCGGTCCGAAGCTGCGCGCCGGCATCAGCCGCCGCCGCGCTGGACGAGCCGCAGCTTGGGCACTTCCTTGCCGCCGAGCGATTGGCCGCGCCCCGACAGCGACGGATTGTTCATGAAATAATGGTGGAGGTTGAAGTGGCGTTTGCCCGGGACGAGGCGACGATAGCTGCCGTCCGACTGGAGCACCCAGCTTTGCTCGTTATCAATCAAATTGGCGATCATGACCTGGTCGAGCACCTGCGCATGGACCGTCGGATTCTCGATCGGCAGCAGATATTCGACCCGGCGGTCGAAGTTGCGCGCCATCCAGTCGGCCGAGGACATGAACACCCGCGCCTTGGGGTTGGGCAGGCGGTGGCCGTTGGCGAAGACGAAGATCCGGCTATGCTCGAGGAACCGTCCGACGATCGACTTGACGCGGATGTTGGATGACAGGCCGGCCACGCCGGGACGGAGGCAGCATACCCCGCGGATGATCAGGTCGATCTGCACCCCGGCTTCGCTCGCATCGTATAATTTGTCGATGATCGCGGCATCGACCAGGCTGTTCATCTTGGCCCAGATCGCGGCCGGCTTGCCCTCTGCCGCATTGGCGATCTCGGAATCGATCAGCGACAGGAATTTCTCGCGCAGATTGTGCGGGCTGAGCGTCAGCAATTCGAGCCCCTTGGGCGGGACGTAGCCGGTCGTCAGGTTGAACAATTTGGCGGCATCGCGCGCGGCGCGGCGGGAGGCGGTAAAGAAGCTCAAATCGGTGTAGATCTTGGCCGTGGTCGGGTGATAATTGCCGGTGCCGAAGTGGCAGTAAGTGCGGATCGTCCCGCCCTCGCGGCGCATCACCATCGATACCTTGGCGTGGGTCTTCCACTCGACGAAGCCGTAGATCACCTGCACCCCGGCGCGCTCGAGCCGGCTTGCCCACAGCAGATTCTGCTCCTCGTCGAAGCGCGCCTTCAGCTCGACCACCGCAGTGACCGAAATCCCCGCTTCGGCGGCGGCGACCAACGCATCGACGATCGCCGACTGCTTACCCGCGCGATACAAGGTCTGCTTGATTGCCACGACATTGGGATCGTTTGCCGCCTGATGCAGGAACGCGACCACCGCCTCGAAGCTTTCATAGGGGTGATGGATGATGAAATCCTTGGCGCGAATGGCGGCGAAGATATCGCCGTCATGCTCCATGATGCGCTCCGGAAATCGCGGTGAGTATGGCGTGAACTTGAGCGCCGGAAGGTCGCTCTCGACCAGTTGCGCCAGGTCCGCGATGCCGATCAGCCCGCCGCTTTCGGTGACCAATGCCGAATCCGCCCGGGTCCCCTCGCGTACCAGCCTCTCGAGGTCGGACGGGGTGTCATCGTCGAATTCGATCCGGATCACCCGCCCGCGCCGCCGCCGCTGGATCGCCGAACGGAAGTAACGCACCAGATCCTCGGCCTCGTCGTCGACCTCGATGTCGCTGTCACGAAGGATCCGGAAGGCGCCGTCGGCAACCTTGGTGAAGCCGGGGAACAGCTGGTCGAAATGGGCGATGATCGCCGCTTCAATGGCGATGAAACGGATCGACCCGCCGCCGCCCGGAAGCGCGATGAAGCGCGGCAGGGTCGACGGGATCATCAGCAATTCGGTGACCTGGTAGCGCTCGCGCCCGCGCGACAAGCTGAACACCAACGTAAATCCGCGATTGGGGATGAACGGAAAGGGATGCGACGGGTCGATCGCCTGCGGGGTCAGCACCGGCAGGATTTGCTCCCGGAAATGATCCGCCAGCCACAGCGCCTCGGGTCCGGTCAACTGGTCGGCGGTGATCACTTCGAGCCCACGCTCGGCCAGCGCGGCGCGAAGCAGGATCCACTCGGTCTGCTGCGCCGCGACCAACGCATCCGCCTGGGTGGCGATGACGTCGAGCTGCTGGGTCGGGGTCCGTCCGTCGGTCGACAAATCCTCGATCCCGCGCAATTGCTGGCCCTTGAGCCCGGCGACGCGGGTCATGAAGAATTCGTCGATGTTCGATCCCGAAATCGACAGGAAGCGAAGTCGTTCGAGCAACGGATGCGCGGGATTGGTAGCTTCCTCGAGCACCCGCCGGTTGAACGCCAGCCACGACAATTCGCGGTTGAAATAACGGTCGGCGGGGGCGAATTTGGCGGTCATGCGGCGCTCCGCTGGTCGATGATCCCGGCCAGCCCCAGCGCGCGGCGGATGGTCGGCAACGTCAGCCGAGCGCGTTCGGCAAAGGCATGGCGGTCGATCGCCTCGACCACCCGCTCGGCCGTGACATAGTCGCGGTGGACGCGCTGGGTGATGAAGCGCAGCGCCTCGCCCGGGATATGCAGCCCGCGATCGGCGAACAGCAATTCGACGAGCGCCGAAAACAGCATGTCGTCAGGCTCGAGGATATGAGTCACCGGAGTCACCGCGAGGCGAGTCCGCAGATCGGGCAGCGACACCGGCCACGGCGCTTGCCCGTTGGTGATCATCACCAATGGGCGGCCGCTGTCCTGGGCATCGTTCCAGGCGTGGAACAACGCCTCCTCGTCATGGCCATCGGCATTGTCGAACAAGCGCCCGCCGACTCGCGTGACGAAGCCGCGCGCCAGCAACGACCGACCCGAGCGGCGCGGCCCGGCGAGGATGGTCGCCTTGACCGGCCACATCGCCCATTGCCGGAAATGATCGAAGGCCGCGCGATTGGCGTCGGACAGGATGAAGCGATGATCCTCCCCGACCTGGGGCCAGTCGAGCGGAAGCGCGATCTGGTCGGCCGCCTTCACGCTGCGCCGGGGGTTGGCTGTTGCACATTCTCGGTCGGTGGAGTGGGCTGGGGTGGCGGAGCCAGTGGCGCGACTCCCGGATTGACGCGAAGCGTTCCGCCGACATCGATCACCGACCAGCCGCGCGCCGACAGAGCGGTCGCAAATGCCTGCGGTTCGCCGCGATAGGTCACCAGCAGGAGCGACCAGCCGCCGATTGCGGTGCTTCGCGGCGACACCGCATCGACCCCGGCGATGCCGCGGATCGCACCGAATGCCGAGGACAATCCGGCCTCGTCGCGGGTCAGTATCTGGATCTGGACGATGCGCGCGGCGACGATCGCCTTGGTCGGAGCGATCTCCTCCTCCTCGACCGGCGGCGGCGGCTCGGCGATGATCAGGCTCGGGTCGCGCGGCAAATTGCCGGTGGCGAGCGCAAGGCTGAACAATTCATCCATCCGCGCCACGCCCTCGGCCATCATCCGCGGAATGTCGGCGCTGTCCTTGGCCTGCAGCTTGAACCCGCCGATCACGCGATTATCGGCGCCGTGGCGGGCGACGAACCGCGCCACTGCCGGACCGCCGGGATATTCGCGGTGAAGCGATGCCTCGGCCACCAATATGTCGGCCGCTCCGTAATAATCGATGATGTTGCGCCACCAGCGGCGACCGGGGCGAGCGGTCTGAGCGGCGTTGACCAGCAGCGGGTCGACCCCCATCCCGCTGACCCGGACATAATCGATCGGGCTGGTCGAGGTGCGAAAGCTGGCCCAGGCGCGCTGCCACGGGTTGCGCCGCTCGACGCTGGTCATGGTCGCGCCCGAGATCAGCACCGGGATCAGCAGCATCGGCGCCGAGCGGCGCGAAATCCCCACGACTCCGAGCAGCTCCCCGGCCCGTGCGCGGTCGAACAGGATGCCGAGATCGGCGATATACCGATTAGGGCCGATCTGCTCGCGTTCGACGACAATCGAGCTGACCAGCCCGTCGAGCGTCGAATCGCTGAGCGTCGGCGCTTCGGACAGCGGGCGCTTGTGCTGCTTGGCCCACAATGCCTTGAACCCCTCGCGCTGGGCCACCCGCCACCCGGCGTAGCGCGCATCATTGGCGTCCTTGCCCCCGACATCGACGTGAATGCCGCTGATTTCGAGCGTTCCCGAGCTGTCGACCGGAAGGATCCCGCGATCGCCCGATTCGAGCTGCGCGGTCACGACTCCGCCAACGACGAGCGCGGCGATCGCGGTGACAGCAAGGAAGGCGGAGCGCCGCGGCGAAGGCATGAAGGGGCTTTTGGCGATATGTTCGTGGAAATCCAAGCGGCTTGTGGCTAGTGGCGGTCGATATGGGGCTGACTTACGAACAAGCGGGCGTGTCGATCGCCGCCGGCAATGCGCTGGTCAAGGCGATCGCGCCGCTCGCCAAGGCCACCGCGCGGCCCGGCGCCAATGCCGAAATCGGCGGCTTCGGCGGCTTCTTCGACTTGAAGGCCGCGGGCTATGACGATCCGCTGCTGGTCGCCGCCAATGACGGGGTCGGGACCAAATTGAAGCTGGCGATCGACACCGGCAAGCATCA
>JAJAZM010000131.1 GCA_026785645.1 Sphingomonas bacterium
GAGTGAGGGCGCGGGCGGATTCTCTGTCGCGGCTCGTCTCGGCGACGCCGTGGAACTTGGCACCGGCACGATTCCCACCGCCCCCGATCGCCGCCAAGTGCGGATCAACGCCGCCGCCGCCTCGGTCAATTCGCTTGCCGAATGGCTCAGCGTCCTGTGGCTGACCCCGGCGATGGATCGCCTGTTCGTCGATAGCGCGGGCAGCCGCCGTCGCTTTCTCGACCGGCTCACCCTGGCGCTCGAGCCCGGCCATGCGCCCCACGCCGCCCGCTATGAAGCGGCGATGCGCGCACGCAACAAATTGCTCGCCGCGCCCGACTCCGCCGACCCGGCGTGGCTCGCCGCGCTGGAGGCGGGGATGGCCGAGCATGGCGCCGCCTTGGGCGACTCTCGCGCCCGCACCGTTGCCGCGTTGGGCAATGCGATGGCCGACCAGCCGGGCGACGACTTCCCCCGCTCCGCGCTCGCGCTCGATGGCTGGGACCGGGGCGACAGTGGGGACGGGGGCGACCTCGCTGCCGCGCTCAAGGCATCGCGCGGCCGTGATGCGGGCGCGGGCCGGGCACTGGTCGGCCCGCATCGCCAGGACCTCGCGGTGACGCATGTCGTCAAGCGCCAGTCCGCCGCGCGCGGCTCGACCGGCGAGCAGAAAGCCTTGCTGCTCGGGCTGGTCCTGGCCCATGCCGACCTAGTCGCAACGCGGCGCGGCCAGCCGCCGATCCTTTTGCTCGACGAAGTCGCCGCGCATCTCGATCCGCGCCGCCGCGAGGCGCTGTTCGACCGCTTGTCGGGGCGCGGCCAGGTGTGGATGACCGCCACCGAGCCCGCGCTGTTCGCGACCATCCCTCATGGCGCCGCGACCCGCTTTCATGTCGAATCCGGCGCAGTATCTGGGGCATGACTGGACATTTTGGATTTCACGTCTATATTGCACTGCAACACGAGACGCTTCGACAAGCGGCGTGATCGGAGTCTTCCCGTTAAACGGGATGTCCGGCCCGCGTCTCGATCCAGCTTAAACGCTCTCCTTTTCACGCGGGGTGCCCAACCAACCCCTGGTCGGACGTCGCCCTTTTGCGCGTCCGGTCGACCCACATATTGGATATCAATTTGACCAAATTCACCGACCTTGGCCTGTCGCCGTCGCTGCTTAGCGCGCTCGCCGCCAAGAATTATTCCGTGCCCACGCCGATCCAGGCGCAGGCCATTCCGATCGTCCTTCAGGGCCGCGATCTGCTCGGCATCGCCCAGACCGGCACCGGCAAGACTGCAGCGTTCATGCTGCCCTCGCTCGACCGCCTGATGGCCGCCGATCGCCCGCGCCCGGTCAATGGCCGCGCGCGGATGCTGGTGCTCGCCCCGACCCGCGAGCTTGCCTCGCAGATCGCCGATCATGCCCGCATCTATGCCAAGGGCCAGCACATCACCGTCGGCGTGATCTTCGGCGGCACCCCGGTGCCCCGCTCGATCCGCGAAGTATCGCGCGGCCTCGACGTGCTCGTCGCCACCCCGGGCCGCCTGCTCGACCTGGTCGACCAGCGCGTGCTCGATCTGTCGGCGCTCGAAATCCTCGTCCTCGACGAGGCTGACCAGATGCTCGACCTTGGATTCATCCACGCACTGAAGCGGATCGTGAAGCTCATTCCGGCCAAGCGCCAGACCCTGTTCTTTTCGGCCACCATGCCCAAGACCATCCGCCAGTTGGCGGATGCCTATCTCACCAACCCGGCCGAAGTCGCGGTGACCCCGGTCGCCACCACTGTCGATCGGGTCAAGCAGGCGGTGACTCACGTCAACCAGGGCGAAAAGCAGGCGCTGCTGACCCTCGTTCTGCAGAAGCCGGATGTCGAGCGCGCTTTGGTGTTCAGCCGTACCAAGCATGGCGCCGACAAGATCGTCCGCTTCCTCGAAGCCGCCGGGATCAAGTCGAACGCGATCCACGGCAACAAGAGCCAGGGCCAGCGCGAGCGTGCCCTCGGCCTGTTCCGCTCGGGCGACGTCAAGGTGTTGATCGCGACCGATATTGCGGCGCGCGGGATCGATATCCCGGGCGTCAGCCATGTCGTCAACTTCGACCTGCCCGATGTTCCCGAGCAATATGTCCACCGCATCGGGCGGACGGCGCGCGCGGGTGCCTCGGGCGAAGCGATTGCGTTCTGCAGCCGCGACGAGCGGGTCAATCTCAAGGACATCGAGAAGCTCACCCGGATGAAGCTGCCCGAGACTCCGCTGCCCGAAGGCTTCATGGCTGCGGTCGAGGCAATCAAGCGCCTCAAGCCCGCGCCCAAGCAGACCGACAGCCGCGAGCGCCAGCCGCATGGTGGCCGTCGCTTCACCCCGACCGCCGCGATCAAGTCGGGTCATGGACGCGGTGGACCGCGCAACGGCCAACGTGATGGCCAAAGGGATGGAGCCCGTGACGGCGCTCGTGACGGTCAACGCAGCGAGCAACCGCGTCGCGAGGGCCAAGCCCAGCCGCAGCGTCATCCGCAGCGCGCCGAGGGTCAGCCCGCACGTCGCCCTGAAGGTGGTCAGCCGCAGCGTCGCCCTGACGGCGGCCAGCCCAACCGTCCGTTCCAGGGTCGCCGTCGGCGTCCCGGTGGCGGCGGCGGTGCCGGCGGTAACGGCGGCCAGCGCGCCCACGGCTAGTTGGCCAGTTTCAGTGCCAGTTCGCGTGAACCGCCGAACGGGGTGCGAAAGCTCCCGTCGGCGGTCGCTCGCCAATCATAAATCCCGAACGGGGTCACCAATCCGGCCCTGGCAATTCCGCCGGCCCGGTCAAGCCCGACCAGTCTGAGCTGCGCCCCGCCCCGCTGCGGTCCGCCCTCAAAAAACGCCTTGAGCTCGCCGTCGGCCTCAAGCGTCCCGACGCAAAGTCCGTTGTCGACTGCGAACCGAATTCCGCCACGTACCACCTTGCCGCCGAATATGCCGCTGTAGGTTCTTGCGGCAACAGGGCAGGCGGCCCGAACCAGCCCTTTGGGCAGCGCTCTATGCGGCGCGGCGATCATCCGCGCGGTGCGATCGATCGACGATACCCACAGCGCGTTCGACAACAGGCTCACCGCCATGTCCTCGTCACGCCACAGTAGCAGGGCGCTTCGCGCGCCGATCGTGACGCCATTGTGATGTGCGGTCCGCGCGCCGTCCTCGTCCAAATTTGTGCGCCAGCCGAAGCCGATCTTATAGTCGCTCTCGATGACCTCCCGGCCATCGCTCAGCCTCGCCGGACGCAGCATCCAATCGAAAGTCTCGGCGCGAACGATTCGATTTCGCAGCATGTTGCCACCGAAGTTCGCGAGTGCGGAGGGCGTTGCCCCAAATCCACCGCCGCCCCAAGTGTAGCTGAAATCGTGGCGCGGTGCGCGTCGAGCCATGCGCTCGGTGAATTCATAGGCACGCGACGCATCGGTATTGTCGCCATCAGTCGCATCGAGGCCGATTGCCAATCCGGGCGCGACGGTTCGCGCGACATACTCCGGGAAAGTCATTCCGCTCTTCTGCTCGGCAAGGGCGCCAAGCAGCGTAAAGCCCCATGATGAATAGGAATAAGCTTGGCCGGGCGGGAGGAGCAGCGCTCGATCCTTGAAGATGCCGACTGCGGCGCGTGAATCGGGATAGTGGACGGCGCCGCGATCCTCGTCCTTTGCCTGATAGTGGGGCAGGCCGGAAACATGGGCAGCGACTTGGCGCGCGGTCATCGGCGCCCAATCGTTGTTAAGGAAAGGAATTATCGTCGCAACCGGCGCATCAATGTCGAGCTTCCCGTCTTGGTGGAGCCGGGCGACCGCTGTTGCAGTCAGCAGCTTCGATACGCTGGCCAAACGGAAGATCGTATTCTCGTCGACCGGCAGAGAACGTTCGGCATCACGCATACCCGCCGACCCGGCCCACACGATCTGGTCATTGCGCCAGATCGCCGCGCCCATACCGGGAACGCCGTTGATTGCGAGCAGATCGTCCAGCATGCGCTGCGATATCTGGCTCGCGTTCGGGGCGGCAGTAGCGGCGGATGGTGCCAGCGTTAGCGCCGCTAACATCGGCCAGTTCCCGGTAAAAGAGCGCACTGAAATTCCCCTGTACGTTTTGGATGTGACGCAATTTCCCCGGCGGGGCTTGCCTGAACCTGAATGGGAGACTCAGGGTCCGAAAAAAGCCCGGAAATTCCTTACGCGCGGGCGCGTGTGCGCGTGACTTCTGGGGCGCAGGCTCTATAAGAGAGCAATGGCAGAAGATCCCAATCAGAACGACTATGGCGCCGACCAGATCAAGGTCCTCAAGGGCCTCGACGCGGTGCGCAAACGCCCTGGCATGTATATCGGCGATACCGACGATGGTTCGGGCCTCCACCACATGGTGTTCGAGGTGAGCGACAATGCGATCGACGAGGCGTTGGCCGGCCATTGCGACCGGATCCTGATCCAATTGAATCCCGACGGATCGGTCACGGTCGAAGATAACGGCCGCGGTATTCCGACCGGAATCCATTCCGAGGAAGGCGTCTCGGCGGCCGAGGTCATCATGACCCAGCTCCACGCCGGCGGGAAGTTCGAGAATAGCTCCGA
>JAJAZM010000132.1 GCA_026785645.1 Sphingomonas bacterium
CCCGTGGCCGGAATGCCGATCACTTGAAATTGGCGAAAGCCCATCGGCGGAAGGGCTCCGTCAAGCGTCACCGGAATAAGCTTGCCGCTGTCCCGCCCCTCGGCGGCCTCGTCGCGGACCCAGGTCGATTGCACTGACTCCGTGGACCAGAGCACCACTACGGCGTCTGCATCGTGAAGCGCCTGCTCGATTGCCCGGCTGAACTGGGTGCCGCCCTGGATATGGCGGTCCCACCAGACCGAATTCCCGGCCCGCTCCAAGGCTTTCGCTATGCCGCGGGCCTGATTGGCGTCGTTGCGGTCGTAACTCAAGAAGACACTGGCCATGTGGATCCCCTTTAACCGATGATGCTGCGCGCCTACGCCGATCGACGCAAGCAGCATGGCATCGGCTGCGCGCACTTCATCTAAGCGGTTGGCAGCGGGGCAGGGGCGTCTTACAGCGCGTCTCACCCCGTTTCCGTTTCGGGCATCCGCCACCCGGCCCAGGAGATCGCATGACCCGCCCGCGCTTCAACCGCATCCTGCTGAAGTTGTCGGGCGAGGCGTTGATGGGGTCGGGCCAGTTCGGGATCGACCAGGATGCGGTCGCCAGCCTTGCCGGCGAAGTGAAGGCGGCCCGCGACCAGGGGTTCGAACTGTGCCTGGTCATCGGCGGCGGCAACATCTTCCGCGGCATGGCCGGCGCAGCCAAGGGGATGGACCGCGCGCAAGCCGACTATATGGGCATGCTGGCGACGGTGATGAACGCGCTCGCGATGCAAAATGCGCTCGAGCAGATCGGGGTCGAAACCCGCGTCCAGTCGGCGATCAAGATGGACCAGGTGTGCGAGCCGGTCATCCGTCGCCGTGCCGAACGTCACCTTGCCAAGCGCCGCGTGGTGATTTTCGCCGCTGGCGTCGGAAGCCCCTATTTCACGACCGATACCGGCGCCGCCTTGCGCGCCGCCGAAATGAAGTGCGATGCCTTGTTCAAAGGCACCAGCGTCGATGGAATCTATGATGCCGATCCCAAGAAGGTCGCCAGCGCCAAGCGCTACGACACGATCGGGTTTGACCGCGTGCTCGCCGACGATCTGAAAGTGATGGACGCCTCGGCAGTGGCGCTTTGCCGCGACAATGATATTCCGATCGTCGTGTTCAACGTCCGCCAGCCCGGCAATCTTGCCGAAGTGCTGGCCGGGCGCGGAACCGCGACGATTGTTCAAGACGGAGAGTAGACATGCCGACGTATGACAAGGCCGATTTGCAGCGCCGAATGAGTGGCTCAGTCGATGCGCTGAAGAGCGACCTCGTGGGGCTTCGCACCGGGCGCGCCTCGACTGCCTTGCTCGATCCGATCCAAGTCGAGGTCTATGGCGCCAACATGCCGCTCAACCAGGTTGCGACGGTCTCGGTCCCCGAGCCGCGCTTGCTGTCGGTCCAAGTGTGGGACAAGGGCAATGTAGGTCCAGTTGAAAAAGCGATCCGCTCGGCTGGTCTCGGGCTGAACCCAATCACCGACGGGACGATGATCCGCCTGCCGATCCCCGATCTGACCGAGGAACGCCGCAAGGAATTGGCCAAGCTCGCCGGTCAATATGCCGAAAAAGCGCGCATCGCGGCGCGCAACGTCCGCCGCGACGGGATGGATAATTTGAAGGTCGACGAGAAGAAACACGATATCAGCGAGGATGAGCGCAAGCGGTTCGAGGTCGAGGTCCAGAAAATGACCGACGACACGATCAAGGACATCGACAGCGCGGCCTCCGCCAAGGAACAGGAAATCCTCGGCAAGTGAGCGTTCGCCCCGCCGCGCTGGAGGGGGCCGACCCGCCTGTCCAGCCTACGGGCGGCGGCGATGTCCCGCGCCATGTCGCGATCATCATGGACGGCAATGGTCGCTGGGCCGCCAAGCGCGGAATGCCCCGCGCCGCCGGTCATCGCGCCGGTGCAGAGGCGGTGCGCAAGACCCTGCGCGCGGCGGCCGAGGTGGGGGTCGAAGTGCTTACCCTCTACGCTTTCTCTTCGGAGAATTGGCGGCGTCCGGAGGAGGAAGTCAGCGACCTCAAGGGCCTGCTGAGCTTTTATATCGACAAGGAATTGCTCACGCTCGAGCATGAGGGCGTCCGGCTTCAGTTGATCGGCGACCCAGCGGCGTTCGGACCGCAGCTCGAAGCGCGACTGCTGGGCGCGGTGGAGCGCACCGCCGCCAATCGCCGACTGACGCTGGTCGTCGCCCTCAATTATGGCTCGCGCGGCGAAATTGCCGCCGCTGCCCGCCGCCTGGCCGAGGAAGTGCGATCCGGAACCCGCGATCCGGCAAGCATTGACGAACAGGCCCTCGACCAGGCGATGCAGACCGCCGAACTGCCGCCGCTCGACCTGTTGATCCGCACCTCGGGTGAAGTTCGCCTGTCCAACTTCCTGCTGTGGCAGGCGGCGTATGCCGAATTGATGTTCGTCGAAACCTTGTGGCCCGATTTCGACGGTGACGCCCTGGCCGACGCGCTCGGCGTATTCGCCGCTCGCCAGCGTCGCTTCGGTGGCCGATGAACGAATTGCTCATAAGGACGATTGTCGCGATCGTGATGGCGGCGGTGGCGCTGATCGCGGCCTTTCTTGGTGGCTATGTGTTCGCGATCCTGGTGGCGATCGCCGCCGGTGCGATGTTTGTCGAATGGCGCCGGCTGACCGAGGGCTGGGGCCCCGGCTGGATGATCGCCGGCTTCGCTTATGCGCTGCTTCCCGCGCTTGCCTTGCTCTGGCTGCGCGACCGAGCGCCGCAGGGGCTGGAGCTGCTTTACTGGGTGTTCATCGTTAGCTGGTCGACCGACATTGGTGCCTATTTCGCCGGACGCGCGATCGGCGGGCCCAAGCTGGCGCCATCGATCAGCCCCAACAAGACCTGGGCGGGACTCATCGGTGGAATGGTCAGCGCCGCGCTCGCCGGCTGGGCGTGGACTCAATATGTCATGCTTCCGCTGTCGCTGATCTGGCTCGCGCCGGTCTTTGCTGCGGCGGCGCAGGGCGGAGATTTGTTCGAGAGCTGGCTCAAGCGCCGCGGCGATGCCAAGGATAGCGGATCGATGCTGCCCGGCCATGGCGGGATCCTCGACCGGCTCGACGGACTGGTGGTGGTCGCCACATTGACCGCGCTGTTCCAACTTGGGGGAATATTGTGAAGCGGCGTATTTCGATCCTTGGTGCGACCGGATCGGTCGGTACCTCGACCCTTGACCTCGTCGAGCGCCATCCCGACCGCTTCGAGGTGATCGCGCTGACCGCCGCGACCAACGCCGCCGCGCTCGCCGATTGCGCCCGCCGTACCGGTGCCAAGCTTGCGGTCATTACCGACGAGCGCAAATTCGATGAATTGCGTGACTTGCTCGCGGGAAGCGGCTGCCGCGCCGCCACCGGGCATGACGCGATGCTCGAAGCCGCGGCCGGCGATGCCGAATGGGTGATGGCGGCAATTGTTGGTTGCGCCGGGCTCGAGCCGGTGATGGCGGCGGTCGAAGCGGGGCGGACGATCGCGCTCGCCAACAAGGAAGCCTTGGTCACCGCCGGCTGGTTGATGACCGATGCCGCCAAGCGCGCCGGCGCGACGATCCTGCCGGTCGACAGCGAGCATAATGCTATCTTTCAATGTCTTGCGGGCAATAGCCATGATGGTGTCGCAAAACTCATCCTGACCGCTAGCGGCGGTCCGTTCCGCACCTGGACCAAGGCCGACATGGATGTCGCTCGGCCCGAGCAGGCACTGGCCCATCCCAATTGGTCGATGGGCGCGAAGATCTCGATCGACAGCGCGACGATGATGAACAAGGGGCTCGAGCTGATCGAGGCGCATCATCTCTTCGGCCTGTCGTCGGCCCGGATCGACATCCTCGTCCATCCGCAGTCGGTAATCCATTCGATGGTCGAATATGTCGACGGGTCGGTGATTGCGCAGCTTGGCTCGCCCGACATGCGGATCCCGATCGCCCATGCACTCGCCTGGCCCGAGCGGATAACCACCCGCGCCGAGACGCTCGACCTGATCAAGATCGCGACCCTGTCGTTCGAGCCGCCCGACGAGCAGCGCTTCCCGTCGCTTCGGTTGGCGCGTGCCGCACTGGAGAGCGGGAAGGGCGAGGCAATCGTCCTCAATGCCGCCAACGAACTTGCGGTCGCCGCTTTTCTCGACCGGCGAATCGCATTCGGCGACATTGCCCGGATCGTCGAACGCGCCATCGAGGAAACCGACGCGCCCGCGCCGAGCTCGATTGCCGAGGTGATCGACATCGACCAGTCGGTCCGCCACAAGGTCGGCGAATCGCTTTCTTCATTGGTCGCCTGATGCTTTCCCAACCCCCGGTCTGGTTCATCGTCATCGCCTTCCTCGCGGCGCTCGGGCCGTTGATCATCGTCCACGAGCTCGGCCATTATTGGGTCGGGCGCTGGTTCGGGGTCGGGGCGGAGGCGTTCTCGGTCGGCTTCGGCAAGGAAGTAGCCGGCTGGACCGACAAGCGCGGGACTCGCTGGAAGATCGGCATGTTGCCGTTGGGCGGCTACGTGAAGTTCATCGGCGACGACGATCCGACCAGCACCACCAACAACAACGCAACGCTGCGAGCAGACCAACGGCACCGCAGCTTCCACCTGCGCCCGCCGTGGCAACGATTCCTCATCGTGCTTGCCGGGCCGATGACCAATTTTCTCATCGCGATCTTGATCTTCGCCGCTTTCTTCGCGGCCTATGGCGTCCCGCGAACCCCCAATGTCGTCAATGCGATCGTCGCTGGCGGCGCTGCCGAAGCCGCGGGGATCCGCCCCGGCGACCGGATCGTCGAGATCGCTGGTCGCTCGACCCCGAGCTTCGAGGATCTCCAGAAGGTCGTGATGCTGCGTCCGGCCGAGCGGGTCGATGTCCGCATCGAGCGCGGAGGCCGCAATCTGATCGTCCCGGCCAAGCTCGGCATGGTCAAGCAGGTCGACCGCTTCGGGCAGACGTTCGAAATCGGCCAGCTCGGCGTCGGCGGCGGACGGCATGTGCTAGTCGACGTGCCCGTCACCCGCCTGCTGCCTGAGGCGGTCTCGACCACCGTCAAGACCACCCAGTCGATGATCGACGGCCTGTGGCAGATCGTCAGCGGTCGCCGATCGCTCAAGGACCTCGGCGGACCGTTACGCATGGCGCAGATCGCCGGGCAGACGGCGTCGCTCGGGCTCTTCGAGTTCGTCCAGCTGATCGCTTTCTTCTCGATTAATCTGGGATTCATCAACCTGCTCCCAATCCCGATGCTCGATGGCGGACATCTTGTGCTGTATGCGATCGAGACGGTTCGGCGGCGTCCGGCGAGCGAGCGGGTGGTGGAATGGGCGTTCCGCGGCGGGCTGGCCTTCCTGCTGGCGCTGTTGTTGGTCGCAACCTTCAACGATCTCGGCTTTTTCGGCCTGTGGGATGGTGTTGGGCGCTTGATTGGTTAGCAGGGTTGGGGCAGGGCTTGGCGGACAATGACTGGCGACGCGTTGGCAAGCGCATAGCCTTCAGCAAGAGGCGGGAACGCGTGATTTCAACTACCAAGTCAATCGGCACGCGCGCAGGCGCCATGCTCCTAGTCGGAACGATGCTCGGCGGGGTTTCGTCGCCGTTGATCGCCCAGGAGGCTGGCGCTCAGGCCGCTCCTGCAACAGCGCAGCCCGCTCCTGCGACAGCGCAGGCCGCGCCGGTGCAGGTCAACCGCGCGCCGGTAACCGGCATGATCCGCTCGATCTCGGTGCGCGGCGCCGAACGGCTCGAGCCGGCGACCGTCATTTCTTACTCCAACCTGTCGCCGGGCCAGGAATATTCGGCGGAATCGCTCGATACCGCGCTGAAGGATCTCTACGCGACTGAGCTATTCTCCGACGTCGTCATCACCGGTGCCGAAACCGGCGCCTTGGTGCTCCAGATCAAAGAAAATCCGGTCATCAACCGGATCATCCTCGAGGGTAACAAGCGGATCAAGGACGACAAGATCCAGCCCGAAATCCGGCTCGCCCCGCGCCAGATTTTCACCCGCTCGAAGGTTCGCTCGGACGTCGACCGGATCATCGAATTGTACAAGCGCGGCGGGCGTTTCGCAGCAACGGTCGAACCCAAGATCGTCCAGCTCGACCAGAATCGCGTCGACCTGGTGTTCGAAATCAACGAGGGCCCGACCTCCAAGGTCCGCGCCATCAACATCATCGGTAACGACCAATATGGCGACGGTCGCCTGCGCAAGGAAATGTACACCAAGGAAGCCGGCGGCGTGCTCGGTATATTCAAGTCGAACGACAGTTACGATCCCGACCGTCTCGCCGCTGACCAGCAGAAGCTGCGCGCCTTCTACCTCACCGAAGGCTATGCTGACTTCCGCGTCGTCTCGGCGCTGGCCGAGCTGACCCCGGACCGCCGCGACTTCGTCATCACTTATGTGGTTGAAGAAGGCCCGCGCTACAAATTCGGGACGATCCAGGCCGAGAGCGGTCTTCGCGACCTCAGCAAGGACGTCATCGAACGCTACATTCGCCTGAAGCCGGGCGACTGGTTCAACGCCAAGGCGGTCGAGGACGTAGTGGCCGGACTCAGCGAGATCGCCGGTGCGCAGGGCTATGCCTTCTCCGACATCAACCCGGCCTATGACCGCGACGCCGAAAAGAAACTGATGAACATCTTGTTTCGGGTCAACGAATCGCCGCGCGTCTACATCGAGCGGATCGATATCAACGGTAACACCATCACTCGCGACAAGGTCGTCCGCCGCGAATTCCGGGTCAATGAGGGCGATGCCTTCAACGCGATCAAGATCAAGCGCTCGCAGGACCGGATCCAGTCGCTGGGCTTCTTCCAGGAGAAGATGGAGATCAAGCAGACGCAGGGATCCAGCCCCGATCGCGTAATTCTGGCACTCGACCTAGAAGAGAAATCAACCGGCGAGCTCCAGCTTTCGGCGGGCTATTCGAGCCTCGAGAAGTTCATCGTCTCGGCCAACATCGCGCAGCGCAATTTCCTCGGCAAAGGCCAGGAAGTGAATGCCGGGGTCAACTGGTCGCGCTACTCGCGCTCGGCCCAGATCGGCTTTGTCGAACCCTATCTGTTCGACAAGAATATCCTGCTCGGCGGCGAATTATTCCGTCGCGATTTCAACAGTTTCAGCCGCCAGGGCAATGAGCGTAATACGACCTATTCGCAGCTCAGCACCGGTGCATCGGTGCGGCTCGGTTTCCCGATTACCGAGTTTATCAGCCTCGGCACACGCTACCAGTTGGTGCAGGATAAACTGACGCTCAACGAGGATCAGTTCTTTACTGATCCCGATGGTGCCGGACCGCTCGGCTCGGTATGCGATCCGCTCCTCGCCGGACGCTATCTATGCGACCAGCTAGGGACGACACTGAGTTCGGTGGTCGGCTATTCGTTGATCTTCGACAATCGCAACGGCATTCGCGCAACGCGCGGCCAGCGCATCGTCCTCAGCCAGGATTTCGCCGGCCTCGGCGGCGACGTCAAATATGCCCGGACCCGGATCGACGCGACTAAATATTTCAAGTTGCCGAAGGATTTCCTCCTCTCGGTTCACGGCGAGGCGGGCTATATCCATCCGTTACAGAGCGATCCGGGCGAAGGCCGGGATGCTATTCGACTGAGTGACCGCTTTTTCGGCGCGCAGATGCGCGGGTTCGACATCCGCGGCATCGGACCGCGCATCCAGCGTATCCGCTATGATGCACCAAACACGCTTGCGACCGGCGGTGATCCGATCACCGACGCAATTGGCGGCCGGGCCTATTATATGGGCCGGATTGAGCTCGAAATACCGGTCAGTGCCAATATCCGCAGCCTCGGCCTGCGCCCGTCCGCATTCATCGATGTCGGTTCGGTGTTCGGGATCAAGAAGCCCAGTCTGACGGATCTTCGGGGCAGTTGTATCGGACCCGATGGCCCTGATGAGGGTACCGATAGTGACATCCAAGTGCTCAATCCTGGTGACAACTGCAATCTCGGCTTGCCGGGGGTCGCTGACGATTTTACCTTTATACCCAACTCGGGCTTTCGCGAATTCTTCCTTGGCAATTCGCCCAAGCCGCGCCTGGCAATTGGCGTCGGTGTCAACTGGAACTCGCCCTTCGGTCCGCTCCGAATTGACATCGCCAAGGCCCTGATCAAACAGGAAGGCGATGAGGTCAAACTCTTCTCGTTCAACGTAGGAACCCAATTCTGATGCGCAAAACATTCGTTGCCGCCGCTTTTGCCGCGACCGCTTTCATCTTGCCGACGACCGCCGTTGCGGCGCCCGCCGTGCTGATCGTCGATCTCGACAAGATTCTGACTGACTGCACTGCCTGCCGCTCTGCCTCGACCGCAATCCAGGGACAGGTCCAGCAGGGCCAGAGCCGCGCCCAGGCGCTCGAAAACCAGCTGAAGCCCGAGGCAGCGTCGCTCGACACCGCCGTCAAGGCGCTGGCCGGCAAGGCGCCCGATGCCGCGCTCCGCACGCGCATCACCGCCTTTCAAACCAAGCAGCAGGCCGCGCAGACCGAACTCGCCAATCGCCAGCGGTCGATCGAATCGACCCAGACCAATGTACAGCAGCAGATCGGCAACCGCGTGGTGCTGATTTCGGAGCAAGTGCGCGCGCGCCGGCAGGCCGATGTCGTGATGGGCAGGAATGCGACGCTAGCGAGCAATCCTGCAAGCGACATCACTGGCGAGGTGCTCGCCGCCTTGAACCAGCAGCTTCCGTCAGTCAGCGTTACCCCGCTTCCGCAGCAGGCGCGTCCGGCCGGTCGCTAAGCGTCATGGATGAAGGAAGCGCCACCCTCGGCCCGCTCGACGTGATGCGGGTGATGGAGGCGCTTCCCCATCGTTACCCGATGTTGCTGGTCGACCGGGTCGAGCGACTGGAGCGCGACGTGTCGATTACCGCGATCAAGGCGGTGACAATCAACGAGCAATTCTTCCAGGGACATTTCCCTGGCCGTCCGATCATGCCCGGCGTGCTGATCGTCGAGGCTTTGGCGCAGGCCGCGGGCGTGCTCGCGGTCGAAAGCCTCGGCCTCGCCGGGTCGGGCAAACTGGTCTATTTCATGGCCATCGACGGCGCCAAGTTCCGCCTGCCGGTCGAGCCCGGCTGCCTGCTGACGCTAGATGTCGAATTCGTCCAGAAGCGCGCCTCAGTATGCAAATTCGCCGGCCGCGCAACGGTCGATGGCAAGCTCGCCGCCGAAGCCAATTTCACGGCAATGATCGCGGATCCGCCGAAGCAGGGCTGATCGCCCAGCCGTGGTCGCTTCGTTCGACGCGGAAGGCGGTTTTGAACCTATCGCTTCCCAGCACCGCCTCGGGATAATCGTCGGCGGTGATTGCGCCATTGCTTACCAGCAGCACCCGGTCGAACCGCTTCGCCATGCCCAGATCGTGAACCGATACCAGCGCCGCGCTATCGCTTGAGGTCACTTCCCCGCGCACGATCTCGATCGTCCGAAGCACCCAATAAGGGTCGAGGTTGGACAATGGCTCGTCGAGCAGCAGCAATCTTGCCCGGCCAGCGATCGCCCGGCCAAGCATCGCCCGCGCGCGCTCGCCGGTCGATAATCGATCGATCGGCCTCGCGGCGAGGCGCTCAAGCTCGAGCAGGCCGATCAAGTGATCGATCCGGCCTGAATCGGGCACCCCAAGCCCGAACTTCAACGTATCCGCCACCGTCACCGGCCACGTCGCTTCGCGCGCTGCGGGCAGGAAGGCGAGCAGGCGGCGGCGCTGCGCCTCGGTCGTAGCATCGACCTCCTGCCCGTCGATCGTCACGGTGCCAACCGCATCCTCGGTTCGCGCCAGGCTTCGCAGCAGGCTGGTCTTGCCGCCGCCATTGGGCCCGATCACCGCCACCATCGTGCCGGCCTTGATCGCGAGATCGGTGGGGGACAGTCGCCCCGCGATTCCGACACCCCGAGCTTCGACCAATGACGTCATGATGCCATCCTCCCGCGCATCGACAGCAGGATCGCGATAAACACCGGCGTTCCGATCAGCGTCGTCACCACCCCGACCGGGATATTATGATCGAGCGGGATCGACCGGAGCGCGAGATCGGCGAGCAACACCAGCATCCCGCCGATCATCCCCGCCGGTACCAACGCCCGACCCGGATGCCCGCTGGTCAGCCGCCTCGCCAGAACTGGCGCAATCAGTCCGACAAAGCCGATTGCCCCGCACACCGACACGCACGCCCCGACCGCAATCGCGCTGAGGCAGATGATCTCGATCCCAAGCCGCCGCGGCCGGTGACCGAGCGAAGCGAGCACATCATCGCCCAGCGCCATCAAGTCGAGCGCGCGAGCCCGACGAAGCAGGAGGGCGCAGGCGATTGCGGCGGGGACCAATGCCGCCGCAGCCTGGGCCAGGCTGCGGTCGGCAAAGCTGCCCATCAGCCACTCGAAGCTGTCGTAGAACGCGAACGGAGAAGGGGCGAGCGCAAGCAGCAGGCTGGTTGCCGCGCCCGCCGCGAGCGACACTGCAAGCCCGGCGAGCAATAGCGCGACCTTGTCGGTCCGTCGTCCCGCCAGCGTCAGCAACACGACCAACGCCAGCCCCGCGCCGAGTGCGCCCGCCGCTGCCAGCAGGATCGGATTGGTCAGCCCCAGCCAATAACTTGCAAACACCGCCCCCATCGCCGCGCCGCTGCTGCTTCCGGTGATGTCGGGCGATGCTAGCGGGTTGGCGAACAATGCCTGCAATGCCGCCCCGCTAATCCCCAATGTCGCGCCATAGCCAAGCGCGAGCAGGGTGCGCGGCAGCCGAAGCTCGACCAGCAGCGTCGTCGCCAGCGCCGGATCGAGGTCGCGCGCCGCGCTCAGCGATCCCCACGGGCTGAGCAGGTGCAAGACCGCCACCACCGCGAGCATCGATAAAGCAGTGACTATCCTCATCGCACAGTCCGCCTTAGGCGCTCGATTGCGTCGAGCGTCAGGGGTCCGCCGCACGTCCACGCCCGGCCGTCGGTCGCCACCGTGCGCGGGCTCAGGCGCTTGACGATCGGATGGTCGAACCAGCGCATTCCCTGCGACATCTGACCGCGGCGATAGTCGGATCGCACCAGCACCGCTGGCGGTGCGACCAGCAACGTCTCGAGCTCGGCCCGTCCACCCGGCAGTCGGCGCTGCTTGAGGCCCGCCAGCGCCAGCCACTGCGCCCCGGCCGACCCGGCCGACAGGCTATTCCCGCCGCCCGACACATAGATTGCATCGCGTTGCCGCTGCGGCTTCGCCACTTCCAGCGCGTTAAGCCGCGCCAGCCACGGCGCGGCGCGTCTTTCATCGCCCAGCGCCGCTGCCACCCGCCGCATATTGCCAGCCACATCAGCAATCGACGCGGGGTAGGGCAAGTCGACCGTCCTGATCCCCATCCGCCGTGCCAGCAGCCCGCTCGATTTGCCACCGCCGCCCATTGTCAGCAGCAGGGCAGGGCGCGTGACGATGACCTGCTCGATCGCGCCGCGATTGGCGGGAAACGCTTGGGCTCGGCGCCACAGCGGCGATTCAGCCGGATCCTGCGCCAGACGCGTCACGCTCGCAATCTCGTCCGGCCTTGCCAGCAGCAGCAGATATTCGTCGGTGCACAGGTTGAGCGAAGCGACCTTGAGCGCGCTAGCGATCGACAGCGAGGCGAAGCCCGGCATAGGCGCTCCTTCCTTCGGTGCGATACCCCACCACGTCCTGGTAGCGGTCGTCGAACGCATTGGCGATTCGCCCGAACAGTTCGACTCCCGGGCGCAACGCATAAGCGACCCGTGCTCCAGCTAGCCAGTAAGGCGACAGGCTGACCCGTTCGAACAGGTCGAAGTCGGTGTCGGCGCGGCGTCCGACATAAGCGATCGACCCGCCATAGGTGAACTTGCCCGTACTCCCGTCGATCGTCACCGATCCGCTGTGCTTGGGACGGCGGAGCTCGCGGATGCGGCCTTTGCCGAACGACGGCTCGCTGGCGTCGAGGAAGGAATAGGTCGCGGCCAGGCGCAGCGCCTTGCTTGGGCTCCAGCTGGCCTCGGCCTCGATCCCCTGGCGACGGCTCTTTCCAGCGGCATTTGCGGCGGAGCTCAAAAACGTGTTGCGGTCATACGTCCCAATGATTTCATCGCGCAGGCGTTGGGCGTAAGCCGTCAACGACGCGCCAAGACCGTTTTTGCGATAGCGAATTGACCCTTCCAACCCGCCTGAAGTTTCGTTCTTAAGCGACGGATTGCCAACAAAACTTCCCGGGAAGAAGCCGAACAGGTCGAAGAATGTCGGCTGCGCGATCCCCTCGCCATAGGAAGCGGTCAGGCTGACAGCTTCCGAAGCTTTGAACAGCACTGACGCTCGCACCGTGGTGGCGTCGCGAAAACGATTGAACGCATCGCGGCGGACCGCGACATCAGTGATCACCCGGTCACCAAAGCTTGCCCGCCATTCGCCCGTCAGCGACCAGTGCCGCCGATCCCGCGACTGGTTGGAGAAACCGCCGAACGCGATATCGGCGGTCGAAAATCGCTCATTTTCCACCATCCCGGCGACGATCAGCGAATGCTCGACCGAGCCCTTCGTAAACAGGTGATCGACCTCGGCATCGACCGTCGATCGGCGGCCCTCGCTCTCGTTGATTTCGCTCCCGTCGAGCAGGTTGCGGTTGCGCGATCTGAGCACCGACCCCGACAGCTTGGCCTGCCACGCATCTGTTGTCTCACCATAAGCCAGTCCCACTCGCCCGGCCGCCAGCCGATTGCGGGTGCGGTCGAGCGTATCGGCGCGAAGATAAGTGAACGGGTCGGTCCCGTCATAATCGCTCCGTCCGGCGAGCCAGAATCCGGATGCGGTCAGCGCCAGTTTCTCCACCGGTGACCAACGCGCCAGCCCACGCAGCGCATTGCTGGTAAAACCGTCGCGCTCCCCGTCGCCATCGAAACTGTCGATTCCGTCGCTCGACTGATGCCCGAATGCCAGCGCGATCCCCAATGCGCCGCCGTCATAACTCGCCGATCCCGACGCTCGGCGAAAGCCCAACGATCCGGCTTCGATCGTTCCGCTTGCGCCGGTGCTCGCCGCCGCGTCACCGCCAACCGCAATCACCCCTCCAACCGCCTCCGACCCCCACAAAGCCGACTGCGGCCCGCGCACCAGTTCGACCCGCGAGGCGATGTCGGCGTTGAGCAATTCAAACCGCGGCTCATTGCCCGCCGCCGGGTCGTTGGCGCGGATGCCGTCGATGAACAGCAGGCTGTGATTGGCCTCGGCACCGCGGATCCGCACTTGGGTGAAGGATCCCGAGGGTCCGCTGGTCGAGATCGAGGTTGATGGCAATAGTCTAAGATAGGCGGTAATCGCAGACTCGCCGAGATGGTCGAGCAACGCGTCGTCAACGATGCTGACACTCGCCGCGCTATCCTCGATTGGCCCGGGCAGGCGCGACGCCGTAACGACGATCGCGGGTTGATTTGCTCGCAATTCTACTGGTGGCGCATAGTCCATCGGGATTCCCTCTCATGACAGTCGTCACGGAGGAATCCGGCCACATGGCCACCCCACGCCCCACCACTGACCCCGACAGCAGGAACGGACGACGGTTCAGGACAAGTATCTGACTCGCCGGCCCGAAGACTGGCTTACAGTTGCGGGCACAGCGCCGGAATTTCACCGGCTTCCTTGGCCCCCGAACCCGTTCCAGCGGCTAGGATGCAGCGCCCAACCTTGTCAAGCGGGGTACCGTGGGTTAGGGGGCCGCGACTTATCTCAGGGCTGGTCGGAAACCAGTCCGCTTCCCAAGGAATATGCGATGAAAGCCGATACCCATCCCGATTATCACCTGGTCACCGTCAAGATGACCGATGGCTCGTCCTACCAGACTCGCACCACGTGGGGCAAAGAGGGCGACACGCTGAGCCTCGAGATCGATCCGACGTCGCACCCGGCGTGGACCGGCGGACGCGGCCAGATGCTCGACACCGGCGGCCAGGTCGCACGCTTCAACAAGCGTTTCGGCGGGCTTACCCTCGGCAAGAAATAGGCCTTGATCCGCTCGGCTCCTCGACTGGAGACCGAGCGTCTAATCCTTCGCGACTTCAAACGGGACGACCTCGATTCGCTTGCGGAGACGCTTGGCGATCCCGAGGTCGTTCGCCATCTCACCGCCGAGCCGATCAGCCGGGAGGATTCGCTTCGCCGCTTGTTCGTGGCGGTCGGACAATGGCCGGTGACCGGCATGGGTATGTGGGCGGTCGAGCGCAAAAGCGACGGCAAGCTGGTCGGCCACGTCGGCTTCTTCGACATGGAACGCGACATGCAGCCGAGCCTCATCGGCTTGCCCGAAATGGGCTGGATCTTCCACACGTCGGTGCACGGGCAGGGGATTGCGCGCGAAGCGTGCGAGGCGGCGCTCGACTGGCTTGACGCGACGCACGGCCCGATCGACGTGCCGGCAATCATAAGCCTGGAAAACACGCCGTCGCTCAAGCTGGCGGAAAGGCTCGGCTTCGTCCGCGAGGCCGATGGCATGTACAAGGGCGAGCCGATCGCGGTGGTCAGGCGATCGGCACCGCGCGGCTGATCACCAGCCGCCCCCACCGCCGCCCCCCCCGCCCCCCCCCGCCGCTCCCCCGCCCCCCGCTCCCCGCGCCGCTGCCCGCGCGCGCGCGGCCGCCGC
>JAJAZM010000133.1 GCA_026785645.1 Sphingomonas bacterium
CCTTCGAATCGGCCAGGATCGCCGCCGCCGCATTATGCCCCGGCGCCCCGGTCACCCCGCCACCGGGATGCGCGCCCGATCCGCACAAATAGAGGCCGGGCAGTGGCATCCGGTAATCGGCATGGCCGATCATCGGGCGCGCGCTGAACAATTGGTCATTGCCCATCTTGCCGTGGAAGATGTCGCCGCCGATCAGCCCGAATCGCCGTTCGAGGTCCAAGGGCGAATGGATTTGCCGCGCGATCACCGACTTGGCGAACCCCGGCGCTTCGGCATCGATCGTGGCGATGATCGCATCGGCCGCCGCCTCGCGCTCATCGTCCCACAATCGCCCGTCGGGTAGTTTGTAGCGGAAATGCTGGCAGAACAGCGACGCGACATGCTTGCCCTTGGGCGCCAGCGTCGGGTCCAGGGTCGAGGGGATCAGCATTTCGACCACCGGCTTGGTGGTCCAGCCGTTGAGCGCCGCATCGGCATAGGCATGGTGCATATAGGCCATCGACGGCGCGACGATGATCCCCGCGGTCAGATGCTCGCCGCGACCCGGCCGCGCCGTGAAATTGGGCAAGGCGTCGAGCGCCACGTTCATCCGGAAAGTCGCGCTTTCGCAGCCCCAATGGGTGAAATGCTGCTCGACTTCATAGTCAACGGCACCCTTCGGCACCAGCCGGTCGAACAGCAGTTTCGGATTGACGTTGGCGACGATCTGCGGCGCTCGCCACGTCTTGCCCGCCGCCGCGACCCCGACCGCGCGGCCTTTCTCGACGATCACTTCGTCGACCGGCGAATTGAGCAATATATCCACCCCGGCCTCGCGGCACGCCTTGGCCATCGCCTGGGTGATCGCCCCCATCCCGCCGATCGCATGGCCCCACGCGCCCGGCACCCCGGCCGCCTCGCCGAACAGATGGTGGAGCAGCACGTACGCCGTGCCCGGTGTGTAGGGCGAGGCGAAATTGCCGACGATCCCGTCGAACGCGAACAACGCCTTGGCCATCTCGCCTTCGAAGAACCGGTCGAGGATGTCGCCTTCGCTTTTGGTCGCGAATTCGTGGACGATGCGCACTTCGGCGGTGCTCAGTCCGATCAGATCCTTGCCCAATGCCGCCAGCGCGGGAAGTCCGCGAACCCCCGCTCCGGCCCCCGGCGGGGCTTTCAATATCCAATTCTTGACCAGCCGAACCACCGTCTCGAGCTCGGCATTGTACCGATCGTAGGCCGCGCCATCGGCCGCGACATGCCGCGCGATATCGGCCCGCGTGCGCCCGTCGCGCCCGGTCAGCAGATAGGTGCCATCGGGCCCGGGCAGGAAATTGTCTCGTCTGCGTAGCACGACCTTGAGCCCATGCCGCTCGAGCTCCATCTCGCGGATCACCTTGGGCTGGAGCAGCGACACCGTGTAGCTCGCCGCCGAGTTGCGGAAACCGGGATGAAACTCATCGGTCACCGCCGCCCCGCCAACCTTGTTTGCGGCCTCGAGGATGGTAACCTTCATGCCCCGCTTGGCGAGATAATAAGCGCAGGTAAGCCCGTTATGCCCCCCGCCGATAATCACCACGTCGCTCAAAATTCCACCCCGCCTTCCCAATTCCGTTCGTGTCGAGCGCAGTCCAGACACCCGCGCTAACGACCCTCGACTTCGCTCGGGACAAACGGGACGAGGCTCACCGACCAATCCCCATCCCGTTTGTGTCGAGCGTAGTCGAGACACGTCCGTGCTATCACCGCATCAACACCAATTCTTCGGCCATTGACGGATGCAACGCCACGGTCGCGTCGAAGTCGGCCTTCTTCAGCTTGGCCTTGACCGCGATCGCCGCGACCTGGAGCAGTTCGGGCGCGTCGGGGCCGATCATGTGCACCCCGACCACCTCGTCGGTCGTCTCGTCGACCACCAATTTGTAAAGCGAGCGCTCGTTGCGTCCGGCCAGCACATTCTTCATCGGCCGGAAGTCCGAGGTATAGATGCGGACCGAGCCGAGCTTATTGCGCGCTTCGCTTTCGGTCATGCCGACCCCGGCCAGCGGCGGATGGCTGAACACCGCGCTCGGAATGCAGTTATAATCGACCCGCGTCGGTTTGCCCCCGAACACGCTGTCGGCGAACGCCTGCCCCTCGCGGATCGCGACCGGGGTCAATTGCACGCGGTCGGTGACATCGCCGATGGCGTAGATTGACGCCACGTTGGTGCGATTGTCGGCGTCGACCTTGATCTCTCCATTGTCGCCCAGCACGACCCCTGCCGCGTCGAGCCCCAGCCCCGCGACATTGGGCCGCCGCCCGCTCGCGAACAAAACCTGGTCCGCCGATATGTCGTCGCAGCCGTGCATATCGATCTTCAGCGAGCCATCTTCCTGCCGTTCGATCGCATTGAACGTCGAGTTGAATTTGAAGTCGATGCCCTTGGCCAGGCTGATCTGGAGCAGGCGGTCGCGGAGCTGCTCGTCATAGCCGCGGAGGATCGCGTCGGAGCGGTTGACGATCGTTACATGGGCCCCGAACTGGTGGAAGATGCCGGCGAACTCATTGGCGATGTAGCCGCCCCCCGCGATCACGATGCGCTTGGGTAACTCATTGAGATGAAACACTTCATTCGAGCTGATCGCATGCTCGACCCCCGGAATCTCGGGCATCAGCGGGCTCGCCCCAGTCGCCACGCATATGATACGCGCAGTGTGGCTCGAACCCGACGCCAACCGTATTTCGTTCGGCCCGACAAGTTCGGCGCGCTCATGAAAAATCGTCACATCATGGTTGGCCATCGTCTGCTCGTACAGACCTTCGAGCCGCCCCACTTCAGCCAGCATATTGTCGCGCAGCACCGGCCAGTTGAACGAGGTCTGGGGAACGTCCCACCCGAACATCGCCGCGTCGTTCAGATCCTCGGCGAAATGCGCGCCGTAGACGAGCAATTTCTTGGGCACGCAGCCGCGGATCACGCACGTCCCGCCGACCCTATGTTCCTCGGCAATCGCCACCTTCGCGCCATGCGCCGCCGCGACCCTGGCCGCGCGCACCCCGCCCGACCCGGCACCGATCACGATCAGATCATAATGCGCCATCAGAGCCGCGCCTTCTCGATCAATGCCCGGGTCGAGGCGTCGAACTTCTCGCGATGTTCGGGATCGTCGAGCTCGCGCGCCAGCCGCTTGCCCCGCTCGCCCCCCAACTGGTCGCACGGATTGATACCCAGAATCGCCGCCAGCGGAAAAGTGCGATGCTCGTAAA
>JAJAZM010000134.1 GCA_026785645.1 Sphingomonas bacterium
AATATATTCGGCGCGTTTCGCGGCGCGCGGTTCGACGGTGAGGCGTTCATTCCCCAGGCGATCGCGCATGGCGCGGTGGCGGTGGTGGCGCGGCCCGAGGCGGTGGTCGACGGCGCGGTGCATATCGCCGATGTCGAACCACGGCGACGCTTTGCCCAATTGGCGGGAAAATTCACCGGACCCTATCCCGAGGTCATCGTCGCGGTCACCGGGACCAACGGCAAGACCTCGACAGTCGAGATGGCCCGGCAGATGTGGCGCATGGCAGGGCATCGCTCGGCGAGTATCGGAACGCTTGGCGTGACCACCGCCGACGACCAGGTCAAGACCGGACTGACCACCCCCGATATCGTCACCTTCCTGAGCAATATGGCGGGGCTGGAGCGGATGGGAATCAGCCATGTCGGGTATGAGGCGTCATCCCACGGGCTCGACCAGTATCGCAGCGAGGGGCTGCCGGTGCGCGCCGCGGCGTTCACCAATTTCAGCCGCGATCATCTCGATTACCATCCCGACATGGAGGCCTATTTCGCGGCCAAGATGCGGTTGTTCGATGAGGTGGTCGATGGCGCCGGGACGGCGGTGGTGTGGACCGGCGATGCCAAATCGGGCGAGGTGATCGAGCATGTTCGCGCCCGCGGGCTGACGCTGATTACGGTCGGGCCCGGGGCGGAGACGATTGCGCTCATCGAGCAAGTGCCGACCCCGCTCGGGCAACGCCTGGCGCTTCGCCATCAAGGCAAGGATTACAGACTGACGCTGCCGCTGATCGGGGCCTATCAGGCCAATAATGTGCTGACCGCCGCCGGGCTGCTGCTCGCGACCGGGAGCGCGTGGGACGAAACGCTGGCGGCGATGGGCCGGGTGTCGCCGGTGCGCGGGCGATTGGAGCGTGCGGTGATCAGCCGGGCCGGTGCGCCGGTGTATATCGACTATGCGCATACCCCCGACGCCCTGGAAGCGGCGATTGCGGCGCTGAGGCCGCATGTGGCCACAGATGGGGGCGGCAAGTTGGTCACCGTATTTGGCGCCGGCGGCGATCGCGATACGGGCAAGCGCGCGCCGATGGGCGCCGTTGCGGCGCGGATGAGCGATGTGGCGATCGTCACCGACGATAATCCGCGCACCGAAGATCCCGCCAAGATCCGCCGCGAGGTGATGGCCGGCGCGGTCGGCGCGACCGAGATCGGGGACCGCCGAGCGGCGATTGCCGAGGCGATCCGGCTGGCCGGGCCGGGCGATATCGTGCTGGTCGCAGGCAAGGGGCATGAGACCGGCCAGGTGATCGGCGACCGCGTGCTGCCGTTCGACGATGCACTGGTGGCGCGCGAGTGCGCGGCGTGACCCCGCTGTGGACGAGTGCCGAGATCGAGGCGGCGACCGGGGGACGAGCATCTGCGTCGTTCGAGGTTTCGGGCCTGACCTTCGACAGCCGTGAGGCTGGGCCGGGAGATTTGTTCGTGGCGATGCCGGGGACCGCGACCGACGGCCATGCGTTCGTCGACCAGGCGTTTGAACAAGGGGCAGTGGCGGCGCTTGTGTCGAACGCGGTGACCGGGCCGCATGTGCTGGTGGCCGACGTCGCCGACGCGCTGACCGCGCTGGCGATCGAAGCTCGGCGGCGGACCGAGGCAATTGTGATCGGGGTCACCGGGTCGGTCGGCAAGACTTCGACCAAGGAAGCGCTGGCGGCGGCATTGGCGCGGAGCCGCAAGGGGCCGGTCCACCGCTCGGTCAAAAGCTATAACAACCATACGGGCGTGCCGCTGAGCCTGGCGCGAATGCCGCGCGAGACCTGTTTCGCAGTGCTCGAAATGGGGATGAACCACAGTGGCGAGATCGCCGCGTTGACCCGGCTGGTGCGGCCGCATGTCGCCTTGGTCACCGCGATCGCCTCGGCGCATATCGAGCAATTGGGCTCGATGGAGGCGATCGCCGACGCCAAAGGTGAGATTTTCGAAGGGCTGGAGAAGGAAGGGATTGCGGTGATCCCCGAGGATACGCCCTATCGCGACCGGCTGGTCCGGGCGGCGCGCGGCCATGCCGGCCGGACGATCACCTTCGGCCGCAACGAGGAGGCCGACGTCGCGACGATGCAGGCGGCGCGGTCCGACGCGGGCGGCAGCCTGGTCACCGCGCGGCTGGTCAACAGCGAATTGACCTTCACCTTGTCGCAGCGCGGCGATCACTGGATTTCCAACGCGATGGCGGTGTTGGCGGTGGTCGAGGCGGTCGGCGGCGATCTTGGCGCGGCGGGGTTGGCGCTGGCCGATCTTGGCGGGCTGAAGGGGCGCGGGCAGCGGCACCGCGTCAGTGTAACCGGCGGCGAGGCGCTGCTGATCGACGAAAGTTACAACGCCAATCCGGCGTCGATGGCGGCCACACTGGCGAGTCTTGGCGACGAGGCATTGAGCGGGCGGCGGATTGCGGTGCTCGGGCCGATGCGCGAGCTTGGGCCCGATGCGGAAGCGATGCATGAAGCGCTGGCCGGGCCGGTGCGCGAGGCCAGGGTCGAGCGGCTGGTGCTGGTGGGCGCGGAAATGCGCGGGTTGGCGCAGGCGCTCGATGGCGAGATCGAGTCGGTGATCGCCGATAATGTCGAGGAAGCCGCGCGGCTGGTAGAAGCGATCATCGGCCCCGGCGACGTGGTGCTGGTAAAGGCGTCCAATTCGGTCGGGCTTGCGGGGTTGGTCGATCGAGTGGCAGGGGTCGATCGGGTGGCAGGGACGAACTGATGTTATACGTGATCGCCGAACAGCTCGGATTTCCCGGAATCCTCAACCTGATCCGCTACATCAGCTTTCGGGCGGGGGCGGCGAGCGCGACGGCGTTGATGATCGGCTTGTTGTTCGGGCCGATGTTCATCCGCTGGCTTCGCGCCAAGCAGGGCAAGGGCCAGCCGATCCGCGCCGACGGGCCGCAAAGCCACCTCGCCAAGCGCGGCACCCCGACCATGGGCGGGCTGCTGATCCTGATCTCGGTGTCGATTTCGGTATTGCTGTGGATGGACCTCGCCAACCCGTATGTATGGGCGTGCCTGCTGGTTACCGGCGGATTCGGGCTGATCGGATTCCTCGACGATTATGACAAGGTCAAGAAAGCCCATCATGCCGGGCTATCGGGCAAGATGCGGCTGGCGCTGGAATTTGCCATCGCCGGCTTCGCGACCTGGCTGATGGTGCGCAACGGCGGCACGCAATTATATTTGCCGTTCATCCAGGGACCGGTGATGGACCTCGGCTGGTTTTACATCGCGTTCGGGGCGTTCGTAATCGTGGCGTTCGGCAATGCGGTCAATCTGACCGACGGGCTCGACGGGCTGGCGACGATGCCGGTGATCATCGCGGCGATGGCGTTCATGCTCATCTCCTACCTCGTCGGCAATGCCAAGTTCGCCGAATATCTGGGTATTCCGCATATCCTCGGTACCGGCGATCTGACCGTGCTGCTGCTGGCAATCGTCGGCGCAGGACTGGCCTTCCTGTGGTTCAACGCGCCCCCCGCGGCGGTGTTCATGGGCGATACCGGCAGCCTCGCGCTGGGCGGGGCGCTGGGCGCGGTGGCAGTGGCGACACATCACGAATTCGTGCTGGTGATTATCGGCGGCCTGTTCGTGCTCGAGGCGGTCAGCGTCGTGGTCCAGGTGTTCTGGTTCAAGCGCTTCGGCAAAAGGGTGTTCAAGATGGCGCCGATCCACCATCATTTCGAGCATCTCGGCTGGAGCGAGCCGACCGTGGTGATCCGCTTCTGGATCATCAGCTTCATCCTCGCGCTGGCGGGGCTCTCGACGCTCAAGCTGCGGTGATCACCGCCAAGGCGTTCGCGGGAAAGCATTATGCGGTGCTGGGGCTTGCGCGGAGCGGGCTGGCAACGGTCGCGGCGCTGCTGGCGAGCGGGGCGAAAGTGACGGCATGGGACAGCAATCCGGAAGTTGTAGAAAACCTCGGGACAAACGGGTTGGTGTTTGCGAACCTCGACGAAGCCGACCTTACCTGCTTCGACTCGATCGTCGTCACCCCGGGCCTCCCCCTCAACCGCCACCCGATTGCCGGGCGCGCTCGCGAGGCGGGGGTGGAGATCATCGGCGACATCGAATTATTCGCCCGCGCTCGGCCCGAGCTTCCGCCGCACAAGGTGGTCGGGATTACCGGGACCAACGGCAAGTCGACCACCACCGCTTTGGTTCACCATATCCTCCAGACCGCAGGCGTGCCGAGCCTGATGGGGGGCAATGTCGGGCTGCCGATCTTGGCGCAGGAGCCGTTGCCCGAAGGCGGGGTCTATGTGCTTGAACTGTCGAGCTTTCAGATCGACCTGACCCAGAGCCTCGATTGCGATGTCGCGGTGCTGCTCAACATCACGCCCGATCATCTCGACCGGTATGAGAGCTTCGAGGCCTATGCCGCGTCGAAGGCGCGGCTGTTTGAGATGCAAACAGAAGGACGTTGGTCAGTGTTCGGCGAAGGCGAGCCGGTCGATGTGTTGTGTAACGCCTACAACCAGCGTGGCGGTCGTGAGGTGGTGTGGATCGATAACAGTTTCGAAGAGATTCTAGGGACCACAGTCTTCGATGGGAAAGCCTCGATTTTTGGTCAAAAGGTGGGGCTTCAGCAAGAATGGCCGAGCCTCCAAGGGTCACACAACGCGCAAAATGCTGCTGCGGCGATGGCGGTCGCTCATGCGCTCGAGCTGACCATCACGAAAATGGCGGAAGCTATGCACACCTTTCCCGGCCTCCCCCACCGCATGGAGCGAATCCGCGAAGTCGGCGGCGTCGCCTTCGTCAACGACAGCAAGGCGACCAATGCGGAGGCGGCGGCGCCGGCGCTCGCGGCTTATCCCAAAGTTCGATGGATTGTTGGCGGGCAGGCCAAGGGCGAAACGCTTGGGCAAACCGCTGACCATCTCGACCACGTCGTCGCCGCTTACACCATTGGCGAAGCGGGGCCGATGTTTGCGCGGTTGCTGCGCGAGGCAGGGGTGAACGTCGTTGAGTGCGAAACGCTTGAAAATGCGGTGAAACGTGCCGCCGAGGATTCCCAAGCGGGCGAGACTGTCTTACTCTCGCCGGCATCGGCCTCGTTCGACCAGTTCAGGGATTTCGAGGAGCGCGGCGACAAGTTCCGCTTACTTGTGGGGGCGTTATGACGGCGGACATCACGAGCCGGATCAAGGCCAAGGCGGCATTGGTCGACCCGAGCCGTTACGGGCGATCGGACCGATCGGCGCAGAGCCGCTGGTTCTGGGAGATCGACCGCGTCCTTTTGCTGCTGATCGCGATCCTGGTCGGGATCGGGCTGATCGCGGTTGCCGCAGCTTCGCCCGCCGCCGCCGACCGCTATTCGGGCGGCAGCGTTCGGGTCAACGAGTTGTACTTCTTCTACCGCCAATTGATGTGGATCGTGGTGTCGATCCCGGTGATGATCCTGATCTCGATGATGCCGCGCGAGCGCGCCAAACGCTTCTCGATCGGCGGGGCAGTGATCTTCCTCGCATTGCTCGCCGCAGTGCCGTTCATCGGGGTGGAGAAGAATGGCGCGGTGCGCTGGATCGAGCTTGGCGTCGGCCAATTGCAACCGTCGGAATTCCTCAAACCGTTTTTCGTGGTGACGCTGGCCTGGGTGCTGTCGCTCAAGGAGAAAGACAAGAATCTGCCGGTGTTCGCCATGTCGGCAGTGCTGACGGCGCTGGTCGCGGTGCTGCTGATGGAACAGCCCGACTTCGGATCGACGATCATCTACGGCACGGTGTGGATCGCGATGCTGGCGCTGGCGGGCTTGCGGATGAAAGTCATCCTGGCGCTCGGCGG
>JAJAZM010000135.1 GCA_026785645.1 Sphingomonas bacterium
CGCCGACCCCGAGCCCGATCAGCGTGAACATGTTCAAATTTCGTGATTTCAGCGAGGCCCAGAAGCGTTCGAAAAACGGCCACCCGGCCCACAGCACGACCGGTGTCGCGAGCGCGAGCTGGACAAAGATCGAGATGCGCATCGGCAGCAGTTCCACGCCGAACAATTCGGCCCCGAGAGTCAGCAGCACCAGCGGGATCGACAATATTGCGCCGACCCACAGCCGCCGGGTCATGTCGATCAGCTCGAGGTTCGGCCCCTCTTCAAGACTCGGCTCGAGCGGCTCCAGCGCCATGCCGCAGATCGGGCAGGGGCCGGGATGATCCTGGCGGATTTGCGGATGCATCGGACAGGTCCAGATCGTCCCGATCGCGACTTGGGTCGGATCGATCGGCGGCTTGGCGCCATGATCCATCTGGTCGTGATGGCAGTGGTTGCCTTCTGTCATGGGTCTGTCCTGGCTGGAGGATGAGAAGATCAGCTGCAGATATACCCCGCCAAGGTATATTGCAAGATACCCCGGCAGGGTATAAGGGACATCGCCATGACATCGCATCATCCCAAGCTGGTCGCCCGCCTCAGCCGAATCGAAGGTCAGGTGCGCGGCGTTTCGAAGATGGTCGCCGAAGGGCGTTACTGCATCGACGTGCTGACCCAGTTGCGCGCCGTCCGCGCCGCCTTGGCCAAAGTCGAGACGACGATGCTCAAGGACCATCTCGACCATTGCATCGAAGGCGCAATCACCAGCGGCGACGTCACCGACCAGCGCGCCAAGGCCATCGAACTGATCAAATTGCTCGAGCATGCGCGGTGACCGCCGGGTTGTTCACCGGCGTCGCAGGGCCTATCTAGGATGGCGATGCGGCTATTCCTCCAATTGCTGGCGTTGTTCGCCTTGATCGCCGCGCCGCTTGCCGCGCCAGCGGCGGCGATGGCGCCGGTTGGCGCCGCTGCGGCTGTCTGCCAGGACATGGACATGGGCAGTACCGATCATCGCATGCCAATGAGCGACCATCGCGGTTCGGACAAATGCTGCGTCGCCGTTCCAACCGCGATCGACCCGGCGCTCGCCGCAATCGATCGGATCGAACCGCCCGACCATCTGGCGTTTGTCGCCGCCATTTCGGCCTTTCGCCTCGGCGCCGGCCCCAAGGCCGAAGATCCCCCTCCACGTCGTGCGTGAATTCGACACCCATTCGATTTCACGGAGACATGACATGAATAAGATACTGACCGCGATCGCCTTGACGATCGCCCTCCCCGCCGTGGCGCACGCCCAGGCGGCTCCCGCAGCCAAGATGGATTGCTGCGAGAAGATGAAAGACAAGTGCGACTGCTGCAAGGATATGGCCAAGATGGATCATGGCAAGCAGGGCATGAAGGCCGGCGCCGATCCACACGCCGGACACGACATGTCGAAGCCGAGCGCGCCGGCGCCGGCTGACCCGCGTTAGACATCAACGGAATCTGGCAACCGTGATCGCTGGCGGCGTGCTTCGGCACGCCGTCAGACTCAGCGCCACCTTCCCCGACAAGGAAATATCATGCTCGATAAAATAGCCCTGGAACGGCGTCAGTTCCTCCGCGCGGCGGCGCTCGGCGGTGCCGGTGCCGGCTTGGCCGGCGTCATGCCGGCCTGGGCCCAACCCATGTCGGCAGGGCTGGTGCGGCCCCTCCCGACGCTCAGCGGAACCGACATTGCGCTGACCATCGGCAAGGTCGCGGTCAAGGTTGATGGCAAAGTCAGCCGTGCGATCGGGATCAATGGCACCGTACCGGGACCACTGATCCGCCTCAAGGAAGGCCAGAAGGCGCTCTTGCGGGTCACCAACACGCTCGACGAGGACAGCTCGATCCACTGGCACGGGCTGCTGGTGCCGTTCGCCATGGACGGGGTTCCCGGGGTCAGCTTCCCCGGAATCAAGCCGCGATCCACCTTCGAATATCAATTCGACGTCGTCCAGTCGGGCACTTACTGGTATCACAGCCATTCCGCCTATCAGGAGGAAGACGGCGTCTACGGCCCGATCGTCGTCGATCCGGCTGACGCAGACCTCGTCGCCTACGACCGCGAGCATGTTCTGGTCCTGTCCGATCACAGCCGGATGAGCGGCGCTGCCATCTACAAGAAATTGAAGCAGATGGGTGGCGGCTATTTCAACCATCAGCGGCTGACTCTGTCGGGACAGTTGGCCGGTCGCGATCTCAGTGCTGCGGAGCGGCGCGAATGGGCGCAGATGCGGATGGACCCGGCCGATATCGCCGATGTCACCGGATCGACCTATGATTATACCGTCAACGGCTTCGGCCCATATGACAATTGGACCGGCCTGTTCACCGCCGGGGAACGCGTCCGGCTGCGGATCATCAATGCCGCTGCACAAACCAATTTCAACGTCCGCATCCCCGGCCTGGCGATGACCGTGGTACAGGCCGACGGCCAGAACGTCCGGCCGGTGACGGTCGACGAATTCCAGATCGGCGTTGCGGAAACGTTCGACGTGATCGTGACACCCGGCGACCGGGCCTATTCGTTCGTCTCGGAATCGATCGACCGCTCGGGCCTCGGCCGCGCCACCTTGGCGCCGCGCGAGGGGATGTCCGCGCCGGTGCCGCCGCTTCGTCCACGCCCGCTGCTGACGATGAAGGACATGGGCATGGGCGATATGGGCGATATGGCCGGAATGGCGGGAATGGACGGCCCCAACGCTCCCAATCCTGCCGCCGTTCGCGGGATCGATCCGTCGGCCAAGCAGAATGCGTCGGGCAAGCTGTGGAAGCTGACCGGCTGGACCGGGCCGGCGACGACCGCCGTTGCTGGCACCGCCCCAGTTGCCGCGATGGCCGCTGCGGGCATGGACCATGCGGCAATGGGGCACGCGCCCACCGCGCCGGCGCCGGCCGTCGATCACGCCGCCATGGGGCATGCCCCGGCGCCGGGCGCCGCGTCTCCGGCCACCGCCGCGCCGATGGATCATGGCGCCGGAGGCATGAGCCACAGCATGCGCGACATGAGCCTGGCGCCGCAGGTCAAGGATGGCCCCGGTGTCCAGACGATCTCGCCAATGC
>JAJAZM010000136.1 GCA_026785645.1 Sphingomonas bacterium
ACAACATGTGGTGGTTTGCGCATAAGAACAAGACTTGTAATGGACAATCTTGGCGTTATCTTCCGCACCTTCGCGCTGCAGCGGCTGGGCTTCAGACCGGCGCCGCCGTGGCGTATCGCTGTCCTTTGCCAATGCGGTCTGCGGCAGACATTTATCAGCATTCGCGAAAAGACTTTCAAAATAGGATTTCGCCTGCCAGCGTGCCCGTTCCGCGAGTCGTTGGCTGGGCTCTTTCAAACCGTTGATCCCCCTGGCTGCGCGCGGCGCCGCTTAACGCCGCTGGCGCCGCCACCGCCGAAATTGATGAAGTTGATGAAGTTGATTCTGAAGTTGATAACCCCCCGTTTGGGGGGGTGCAGCGACTCGCTGCCACCGATGAGCGGCGATATGTCTTGGTCCGACCATTGCCTGACGCTCGACGATAGCGAGGCATCCCTAGCGATGCTCAGCAAACCGCGAACGCCAACCACCCGGGTCAGATCGCTCCGCTTTCGGCGGCGCTATTTCCCCAGTTTGTCGACCTTGGCCTGGAGCGCCGCAAGCTCGGCGCGGAGCTTGTCGACTTCGCTGTGCGGTTCGGCCTCTGGCTCCTTTCGCGGCGCCGCGCCCGGCACGAACGCCCGCCCTGCTTCCTGGAACATCGCCATGTTGCGTTTGGCCAAATCGGCGAACATGTTCGGCCCGCCAAACGGGGCGGCGACCGCTTCGCGCATCGCAGCGTGATTCTTGCTGAACATGTCCATCGCCGCGTCGAGATATTGCGGCACCGCAGGCTGCATCTGGCCGCCGTACAGGCCGATCAGCTGGCGCAGGAAATTGACCGGCAGCATGGTCGCCCCGTCGCCGCGCGATTCCTCCTCGACGATGATCTGGGTCAGCACCTGGTGGGTGATGTCGTCGCCCGACTTGGCGTCGATCACTTCGAAGTCGCGGCCCTCGCGAATCATCGCCCCCAAGCGATCGAGCGTGATGTAGCTCGAGCTTTCGGTGTCATATAATCGCCGGTTGGCGTACTTCTTGATGGTGACCTTGCCCGACGACTTACCCATAAACAGCCCTCCCGATGCGAACGGTACTCTAGCACCACGCCATACCGCACCGCAACATGGGGCAGACTTGCCGCATTCGCCGCGTCCATTGCCGCTATTTCTTGCCCTCGTCCGGCAGGAAAGTGCCAATGATCCGGCGCTTGCCCGCAAAGCACTCGCCGGGCTCGATCGTTATTCGACGGCGGCGCGCATGCCCCGCGATCCGCCCCAGCCGGTAGTCGCGACGATCGGTGGTGCGTCGTTACGCGACCACGGCGGAACCGGCCCGCCGCTCCTGCTCGTGCCATCGCTGATCAATCCGCCCCATATCCTCGATCTCGACCGCGAAACATCGCTCGCTGCGGCGCTGACCACCAACCGCCGAATCCTGTTGCTCGACTGGGGCAAGGCCAGCAAGCGCGCCGGTTTGAGTGTCGCCGGACACATCGAATCGATCTTAGTGCCGCTCATCGAAGGCCTCGACCAGCCGCCTGCCCTGCTTGGCTACTGCCTCGGCGGGACGATGGCCATCGCCGCCGCCGGCATGATCAGGGTCGATCGCCTCGCGACCCTCGCCGCACCCTGGCATTTCACGGCATATTCCAACCAGTCGCGTGCCGCTTTGGCTCGCATCTGGGACAGCGCACGCGGCCCGTCGGTCAGCCTCGGCGCGCTTCCGATGGAAGTGCTCCAGGCCGCTTTCTGGGCGCTCGATCCGGGCCGCACCGTCGCCAAATTTGCACAATTTTCCGAGCTCGATCCGGCCAGTGACGAAGCGCGGCGGTTCATCATGCTCGAAGACTGGGCCAATGAAGGCGAACCGCTGCCCCTCCCCGCCGCCCGCGAACTGGTCGAGGATCTGTTCGGCGCAGACCTCCCAGGCCGCAACGAATGGACGGTCGGCAGTCGGCAGGCCACCGAGCGGCCCTCGGTCACCGCGCTCCACCTGATCGCCGCCAGCGACAACATCGTCCCCGCCGCAACTGCCCCGGCCGGCACAAGGTCGACCATCGCCTCGGGTCATGTCGGGATGATCGTCGGCCGCGCCCGCCACGTGCTTCATGCCGAGCTCAACGCCTTCCTCAAGGATTGACCCTGTTGCCCGAACGCCGGAGCGTCGCTAGATGGGCGCCACGCATCCGTAGCTCAGCTGGATAGAGTACTGCCCTCCGAAGGCAGGGGTCACAGGTTCGAATCCTGTCGGGTGCGCCACTATTTCTAGTTGACGCAATCATCCCGGCTTAGCGGCGGCGGCGCATCGGCTTTCAAGCGCAACCGCGGCGTCAGTTCCGCTAGCCGCCGCACATAGGCGTCGGTAAATACCGTCGAACAGGCGCGGTTGAGGTGCGACCATTCGGGAAGCGTCAGCCCCTGCACCACAGGCGGCAGATCGTCATTGTGGACTCCGACCGCCCGGGTTTTGGTCAGCAACACGTCCCACCCCTTGGCCTTGGGCAGTGCCGCTTCCTCATTAACCCGCAAATGCGCATCCGACGGTGGGCGCACGAACACCACCTCGCCGCCCCTAGCGCGGATCGCGCCAACTGCTTTGACGGCACGGGCATGCCCCTTGGCGATGAGTTCGGATTTGTAGGGTGTTTTCTCCTTGAACCCCTTCCATGCCCAGCGCGTTCGCGCCCGATAGGCATGATCATATTCGACCCGCGGCCACATCGAGGTAGCGCGATTCTCGCCGACTTCGGCCACCTTCCAGATATCGTGCTTGGGGCCTTCCACCCCGGGGCGGAAGTCCGGGTCGAGCCGATGCGCGGCAACGCTCAACCGATAATTGGAATCGAGGAACGCAAGTCGCCGCTGAAGCATATGGTCGATCTCGATCCCGACCCGACCCGACGGCGAAGTGAAATCGCCCCGTCGCTTCACATATTCGCCATAGCCGTCGAACGGCTGGAAAAACATCGTGTCGGCCATCCCCACGATCAGTAAGCCGCGAAAATTCTCGTTACTCGCGGCATCCTCGAGCAAGGTCAGCCCGCTGGTGCCATGGATTGCGAGTTGCACCGGGCGCATTCCGGTCACCGCTTCGAAGCGGTCGAGATCGGTGTCGAACAGGATCCGCGAATCGCCGACAATTGCGATCTCGGCGCTGTCCGACCGCACCCGCTCCTTGACCCACGCCACCTCGCTATTGTCGAGGTCCCCGGCGCGAAGTCCGAGTCGTTTGGCATTGACCTCGAGACCCACGACCCCAACCGCCAGCGCGACTGCGACAAAGGCCATGATCCGGCCCCACGGCTGGCTGGGAATATCGCGGGTCGGTACCGGCTGCGCCTGCCCCGGCCGATCCGACGCGGTCAGGCGCAGACCCGCAGGAAGCGCGCCCTCGCGGCGTCGAACGCCACCTTGTTCAGAACTGGAAGTAGATGAAGGCACTGCCTTTCCCCTGTTCCGCAACGATTGCGATAGCCATGATCGAAAGCAACCCGCCGACCACCCACGCCGGCGTCCGTTCGATCGCGATCTCGAGCGTCTTGTCGCGCATCGCCCAGTGAGTCGCGACGATCCCAGCGACAATCGTCATCGCATAGATCATCGGCAAGGCGGCGATCATCCCGATCGGTTTGACCCCCATCCCCGCCATCGAATGCAATATGGTCGCGGCGACGGTGAAATCCTTGGCGCGGAAGAACACCCAAGTGATGTTGATCAGCACGAAGGTCAGCGTCCCGATCGCGACCAGCATCGCCCGCCCGGGCCGGTATCCGGCGAAACGCTGTTTGAGCCATCGCTCGACCGACAGATATAGGCCGTGAAGCCCGCCCCAGACGACAAAGGTCCAA
>JAJAZM010000137.1 GCA_026785645.1 Sphingomonas bacterium
AGCGCGAGCTTGCCGTCGAACGGCTTCGTGTCGGTCATTATGTTCCTTTTAGCGGCTGGCGACGAGGGACAGGGGCTTGGGTTTGCCGTCGCTGTCGCAATCGGTGAGCGTGGTCGGATAATCGCCGGTGAAGCAGGCATCGCAGCGCTGCGGGCTAGCACCGTCGCGGACATCGCCCATCGCGCGATACAGCCCGTCGATCGAGATGAAGGCGAGGCTGTCGGCGTTGATGTATTTGGTCATCTTGGCGACGTCCATCTGCGCGGCGAGCAGTTTCGACCGCTCCGGTGTGTCGACACCGTAAAAGCAGCTGTGCTTGGTCGGCGGCGAGGCGATCCGCATGTGAACCTCCACCGCGCCAGCATCGCGCATCATCTGGACAATCTTGAGCGATGTCGTTCCACGAACGATGCTGTCGTCGACCAGCACGATCTTTTTGCCGCGGATGAGGGCCGAGTTGGCATTGTGCTTCAGCTTGACGCTTAAGTGGCGGACGTCCTGGCTGGGTTGGATGAAGGTTCGGCCGACGTAGTGTGAGCGGATGATGCCGAGCTCGAACGGGATTCCGCTGGCTTGGCTGAAGCCAAGCGCGGCGGGGACGCCCGAGTCGGGCACGGGAACGACATAATCGACCTCGACCGGTGATTCGCGGGACAACTCGGCGCCGATATTCTTGCGCACCTCATAGACTGATTTGCTGTCGACGATGCTGTCGGGGCGCGAGAAATAGACATGCTCGAAAATGCACGGGCGCGGGCTGGCCGGGGCAAACGGGCGGAAGGAGCGGACGCCCTTTTCGCTGACAATGATCACCTCGCCGGGATCGACATCGCGCAGGTATGTTGCGCCGATCACGTCGAGCGCGACGCTCTCGGAGGCGAAGATTGTCGCCTCGCCGAGCTTGCCCATCACCAGCGGCCGGATACCGAGCGGGTCGCGGCAGGCAACGAGGCCTTCGGGGGTGAGGCAGAGCAGGGAATAAGCGCCCTCGACCTGCTTGAGTGCGTCGGTCAGCCGGTCCATTGGCGAGGAGAAAGCGGAAGTGGCGACGAGGTGGATGATGACTTCGGTGTCGCTGGTCGACTGAAAGATTGAGCCGCGATGAATCAGCGCTGAGCGCAGGGTCATCGCATTGGAGAGGTTGCCATTGTGGGCGACCGCGAAGCCGCCCGAGGCGAGCTCGGCGAATAATGGCTGGACGTTGCGCAGCGCGGTTTCGCCGGTGGTCGAATAACGGACATGGCCAATGCCGACATTGCCCGACAATTTGCGGATGATGTCGTCGCGGTCGAAATTGCCGGCAACGTGACCCATCGCGCGATGGGCGTGATATTGCTGGCCGTCGAAACTGACGATGCCGGCGGCTTCCTGCCCGCGGTGCTGGAGGGCGTGAAGGCCGAGGGCGACGAAGCTCGAGGCATTGTCGGCACCCCAGATTCCGAACACGCCGCATTCCTCGCGGAGCTTGTCGTCGTCGAAGGGATTGGTGGTCATCATAGCGCGCGAATCCCTGTGGTCACGGTGCGAGCATCATATAGGATGGGGTTCGATCTTTGTCGCCCCTAGCAAAGAATTTGACCTTTACGGAAACGTAAGGTAGGTGCATTCCATGCTTGCAACGCGGCTACATTATTCGATCGGCGAATTGTGCGACGAGTTTGGCGTGACCGCGCGCGCGCTCCGGTTTTACGAAGATGAAGCACTGATCGCGCCCGAGCGGCGGGGAACGACGCGGCTCTATTCGGAACGCGATCGCGCCCGGCTGGCGTGGATCCTGCGCGGCAAAAGGGTCGGCCTCAGCCTCGCCGACATCAAAGAATTGCTCGATCTCTACGACCTCGGCGATGGTCGCAAGACGCAGCGCCTGATGACCGTCGAGCGGTGCCAGGCACAGGCCGACAAACTGGAACAACAACGGGTCGACATCGACGCGACCCTGAGCGAACTCACCCAATTCATCGCGCTTGTGAAGGCGCAGGACCAGGAGACTTAAATGCCCGTCTATTCCGCCCCCGTCCGCGATACCCAATATGTCCTCGAGCACATCGTCGAGCTCGGCAAATATGACAATCTGCCGACCTTCGCCAATGCGTCGAGCGACCTTGTCGAGGCGATCCTGACCGAGGGCGGACGCTTTGCGGGCGAAGTGCTTGCACCGCTTAACCGGATTGGCGATGAGGAAGGCTGTACCCGCCACGCCGACGGGTCGGTCACCACGCCGACCGGCTTCAAAGACGCCTACAAGCAGTTCTGCGAGGGCGGCTGGACCACCTTGAGCGCGCCCGAGGAGTATGGCGGGCAGGGCTTGCCGCAGGTGCTTGCGAGCGCGGTCAGCGAATATGTGCTGTCGGCCAACCAGGCGTTTGAAATGTATCACGGACTGACTGCGGGCGCGATTGCGTCGCTGTTGGTCAAGGGCACCGAAGAGCAGAAGGCGATGTATGTGCCCAAGATGGTCGCCGGTACCTGGACCGGCACGATGAACCTGACCGAACCGCAGTGCGGCACCGACCTTGGGCTGATCAAGACCAAGGCCGACCCCAATGACGACGGCAGCTATGCGATCAGCGGGACCAAGATCTTCATCTCGTCGGGCGAGCATGACCTGGCCGAGAATATCATCCACCTGGTGCTCGCCAAGATCGCCGGCGCGCCCGACAATGTGAAGGGCATCAGCCTGTTCGTGGTGCCCAAGTTCCTGGTCAATGAAGATGGCAGCGTCGGCGAGCGTAACCCGGTCAGCTGCGGATCGATCGAGCATAAGATGGGTATCCACGGCAATTCGACTTGTGTGATGAATTATGACGGCGCCAAGGGTTGGCTGGTCGGCGAGCCCGAAAAGGGTCTCGCCGCGATGTTCATCATGATGAACGCGGCGCGACTGGGTGTCGGGATGCAGGGCTTGGCGATCGGCGAAGTCGCCTATCAGAATGCGGTGATGTACGCGAAGGATCGCAAGCAGGGCCGGGCGCTCAAGCCCGAGGATCGCGATCCGCAAAGCAAGGCTGACAATCTGTTCGTCCACCCCGACGTCCGCCGCATGTTGATGGAGGGCAAGGCGTTCAACGAGGCGGCGCGCGCGCTGATCCTGTGGGGATCGCTCCAGGTCGATCTATCGCGCAAGGCGCAGACCGAGGAAGAGCGCGTGGCGGCGGATGATCTGATTTCGGTGCTGACCCCGGTGATCAAGGGATATCTGACGGATCGCGGGTTCGAGACTGCTGTCAACGCCCAGCAGGTGTTCGGCGGCCACGGCTACATCCGCGAATGGGGGATGGAGCAATTCGTCCGCGATGCGCGGATCGCCCAGATTTACGAAGGGACCAACGGCGTCCAGGCAATGGATCTGGTCGGGCGCAAGCTCGCCAAGGACGGCGGGCGCGGGGTGCGCGCTTTCTTCGAGCTGGTCGGCCGCGACATTGCCGAAGCCAGAGCCGCGGGCGACCCGGCCGGGATCGCCGAGCCGCTCGAGGAGGCAGTCAAGCATTTGCAGGGTGCGACGATGTGGCTCGCCCAGAATGGAATGACCGACCCTAACAACGCCGGAGCCGGGGCCTATGCCTATATGCAGTTGATGGGACTCGTCAGCCTTGGCTGGATGTGGCTCAAGATGGCGACAGTTTCGGGACGGCTGCAAAGCCAGGCGAGCGAGGACAAGGACTTCCATGAGACCAAGATCATAACCGCGCGCTATTTCGCCCAGCGCGAACTGGTCGCGGCGTCGACGCTGCGCAAGAAGGTCGAGGCTGGAGCGGAAAGCGTGATGGCACTCCCGGTCGAGGCGTTCTAATCGCCGCGGCCGATGCCTTGGCGCTAGTGGCGGCGGTGCTGATCGTCGCCACCGTCACGCTTCACTCGCTGCTTGGCGAGCGGCGGTTGATCGGACCGATGCTGGCGACCCGCGGCGGTGTTCTCGATAATGGTTTCGCACGTGCGGTGGTTCGCTTCGCCTGGCATTTCACCAGCGCGATAGGATTGGTCGTTGCGGCTGCGCTGGTCGCGGCGGCGCTTCGGCCCGAGGCGCTACGCGAGGTCCTGCTCGTTATGGGGGGCATCATCTTCACCGTGGCTGGGCTGATCGACGGTGTTGTCACTCGGGGTCGCCACGTTGGATGGCCGTTCGTGACCGCGACCGGACTTGCTTGCCTTGGCGCATACTGGTTGAACTGAAGCCGCAAGACTAATTGGCGATCTTGCTCCGGTCGGCGACGTACCACGGGGCGAGCATGGTGACGTCGTTGAGCTTTTCGCGGCGCGGGGCGAGGCGGGTAATTTCAAATTGCTCGGCAAATTGCATTCCGAACCGGTTGGCCTGCGCCCAGCGGACGGTGCCGACGACCGGGCCGACACCGACGATGTCGATCGTCAATTGCGTACCTGGCGCGACCGGCGTTTCGCATTCGACCAAGGCCCCCATGGCCGAAATATTGCGAAGGCGAATCTCCATCAGGTCGCCGTTGATGGCGGTGATTGCGCGTCGCATCAGGCTCTGACGGGGTTCGCGGACGCAGGCGAAACCATCGGCTTCGACCGTCTGTCGTGAGGCAAGCTCACGAGCGGCGACGCCGTCGGCAGGGCGGCCGAAAATATAGCCCTGGATCTGGCTGACCCCGAGCTCGCGGATCAAGTGCAGATCGTCGTGGGTTTCGACGCCCTCAGCGGTGGTGTCCATGCCCAGGCTGTCGGCCAACGTGACGATCGCGCGAATGATCGCGGCGTTGCGATTGTCGCGTGAGGCTGCGCCGCGAACGAAGCTCTGGTCGATCTTGATCTTGTCGAACGGGGCTTTCTTCAGATAACCGAGCGACGAGTAGCCGGTGCCGAAATCGTCAAGCGCGAGGCGGACCCCGAGCGCCTTCAGATTGGCGAAGGTTTCGTCGGTGGCATCATTGTCGGCAAGGAACACGCCTTCGGTTATCTCCAGCTCGAGCCGTTCGGCGCGAAGCTTGTAATCGGATAAAGCGGCAGCGACGGTCGCGACGATCCCCGGATTGTTGAACTGAATCGGCGACAAATTGACCGCGATGCGGATCTGGTCGGGCCAGTGGCTGGCTTCCTCGACCGCGGTGCGAAGCACGAAGGTGCCGATTTTCTCGATCATCCCACATTCTTCGGCGAGCGGGATGAACTTGTCGGGGCCGATCGCGCCGCGCGCTGGATGGGTCCAGCGGACCAACGCCTCGAACCCGCAGACTTCTTCGCCTGCGGTGCGAACGATTGGCTGGTACACGACCGACATTTCGTTGCGGTCGATCGCCTGGCGAAGGTCATTCTCGAGCGCCTGGCGATCGGTCGCCTCGCTGTGCATCGACTGTTCGTAGAAGCAATGGACCCCGCGACCGGCGGCTTTGGCGGCATAAAGCGCAAGATCGGCGTTGCGGACGAGCGCGTCGGCGCAGGCGCGACCCGGATCGCCGATCGAAATTCCGACCGACGCGCCGATCGTCACCTTGTGGCCCTCGATCATGTAAGGGCGCGAGACTTGCTCGATCAATGTCTTGGCGAGCGATTCGAGAAGCCCGGTTTCGACCGTCCCGGGAAGCACCGCCTTGAATTCATCACCGCCGAGGCGGCCGACCTGGCCATGGTTGCCCATCACCAGCTTCAGTCGCTCGGCGACCTGGCGGAGCAATGCGTCGCCGATCGGATGGCCGAGTGTGTCGTTGACGTTCTTGAAGCGATCGAGATCGATCAGGAACAACGCGCAGCCTTTCTGGCGAACCGCAGCGTTGCGTAGCGCTTCCTCGAGCGTCTGGCGCATCATTGCGCGGTTGGGCAGGCTGGTCAGCGAATCGAACCGCGCGAGACGGGTGATTTCCTGCTCCGAGCGGCGCTGTTCGGTGAGATCAGTGCCGATCCCGCGGAAACCCATGAAGCGGCCATTGTCGTCGAACACCGGATTGCCAGACAGCGACCAGTGAACGTCGTCATTGGTCGCGGCGCGAACGATCACATCGGAGAAGGGGAAGCGAGCGGAGAGGTGGAAGCCGAGGGTGCGCTCTTCCCCTATGCCGCCTTCGGGGGTGGCGTCGACTGACAGCAAGGTGGTGAACTGCCGACCGAGCAAGGTTTCCGGGTCGGTCTGGAAATCATCGGCCAATTGCTGCGATACGTAGGACAAGGTGCCCTGGCTGTTGGTTTCCCAGAACCAGCCGCGGCCGCTATTTTCGAACTCGTTGACGAAGTGGAGCGCCTTGTGCGCCTCATGATCGAGCAACTGACGATCATGCGCGGTGGCGATCATTGCGCGCGCGCTTGCGACGCTATAGCCGACCACGACCATCGACATCGTGCCGATCCCGCCGACCACCGCCGGATCGCCGCTGACGATTGCCGCGCCAAGCGTGCCGACGAACGCACAGACCACCGCCAGCGGGGGCGAACTGCTGACGGCCACCGCACTTGCAACGATCACCGTGCCGATGACGATCGGGAGGATTCCCGATGGTCCGGAATCGGGGAGCATCGAGGCGGCGTAACCGAACACCGTCCACAGGCCGCTCGACACCAGCACGACCAGCGACATCACCAGGGTAACGGTGCGCGGCGAAACCTCGAGCCTTGCGCGCATCTGCATAAAGGCGAGCGCGGCAAGATCGAACAGCATTGCCAGCACCATCGCCCCGAACAGCCACGGCGCGACGTGGGCCGGGATTGCGAAGCCATAATGAAACAGGATCGCGATCGACGAAATGAGATGCGCGACGCCGAGCAGCAGCGGGACATAGGTCAATTGCGACACGCGTTGTTCGGCGATTGCCGAATCGTCGCTTGTCACGGGCGGGCGAACGTCGAACGACAGCGTATCGAGCCAGCCTGCGCGCTGTTCCCGCGTAATGCTCTTCACCGCCCCTGCAAATCGACTACGCCGCATTCTTCCCTACCTCGAAAAAAGCAGCTTATCGCAGGCAGGTATTAACAGCCCCACAAACGAACGCGGTGACCGTTAATTTAAGCATCTTCTTGCGGCAGGAAGTCGGGCACCGACAGGTAGCGCTCGCCGGTGTCGTAATTGAAGGTCAGGACCCGCGGATTGGGACCGAGCTCGGGCAGTTTGCTGGCCACCGCGGCGAGGCTCGCGCCCGACGAAATGCCGACCAGCATGCCCTCCTCGCGCGCCGCGCGGCGAGCCATTTCGCGCGCATCCTCGGCCGCGACCTGGATCGTTCCGTCGAGCAGCGACATGTCCAGATTGGTCGGGATGAAGCCCGCGCCAATGCCCTGGATCGGGTGGGGCGAGGGGGCGCCGCCCGAGATCACCGGCGACAGTTCGGGCTCGACCGCGAACACCTTGAGCGAAGGCCAGGCCGCCTTCAGCACCTGCGCACAACCGGTCAGGTGGCCGCCGGTGCCAACCCCGGTGATCAAAGCATCGAACGGTGCGTCGGTGAAATCGGCGAGGATCTCGCGTGCGGTGGTGGCGACGTGGACCGCGATATTCGCGGGATTGTCGAACTGCTGCGGCATCCAGCCGCCGGGGGTCGAAACGCGAAGCTCGGTAGCACGGGCGATGGCACCCTTCATGCCCTCCGCGCGCGGGGTGAGGTCAAAGCTCGCGCCATAGGCCAGCATCAGCCGACGGCGCTCGATCGACATCGAATCGGGCATGACGAGGATCAATTTGTAGCCCTTGACGGCGGCGACCATGGCGAGGCCGATCCCGGTATTGCCGCTGGTCGGCTCGATGATCGTCCCGCCGGGGGCAAGCTTGCCCGACGCCTCGGCTTCTTCGATCATGGCGAGCGCGATTCGGTCCTTGATCGAACCGCCTGGGTTGGCCCGCTCTGATTTGACCCAGACCTCGGCAGAATCGCCGAACAAGCGGCCCAGGCGGATGTGCGGCGTGTTGCCGATGGTGTCGAGGATTGAATTGGCCTTCATGCTGTCTCTCCTTGCAGACGGTCGGGCGGAACTGGAGTCGGGGGATCAAAGGTTCGCGCGTTGCGGAGTTCCGGAAAGAAGATTGCCCATCCTGCGGCAATGACGATCGCAGCCGCACCGCCGCCGGCCACCGCGAGCACTGGGCCGAGCAATCCGGCGGCGAGGCCCGACTGCATCTCGCCAAGCTCGTTGGAGGCGGAGATGGCGAAGCCCGACACCGCCGACACCCTGCCGCGCATGGCGTCGGGAGTGTGAAGCTGGACCAAGCTGGAGCGGACATAGACCGAGAGCATGTCGAACATGCCGAGCAAGGCGAGGGCGGCGAGCGACAAGGTCATGTTGGTCGACAGGCCGAAGATGATCGTCATTGCGCCAAAGCCGGCGACTGCGAGGAGCATCTTGACCCCGACGTTTCGCTTGAGCGGCACCCAAGCGTAATACAGCGCGAGGATCGCGGCGCCGACCGCGGGCGCGGCGCGGAGCAGGCCAAGGCCCTCGGTGCCGACCTTGAGAATGTCGCGGGCATAGACTGGCAGCATCGCGGTCGCCCCGCCGACTAGCACCGCGAACAAATCGAGCGTGATAGCGCCGAACAGGAATCGGTGGTGGCGGACGTAGGTCAGGCCGTCGATCATCTGGCGAAACGGGTGGGCGTGGCCCGCGATCGGTGGCGGGGTGATGCGGCGGATCGGGGTCAGCGCGATGATCGCCACCAGCATCAGCGCGGCCGCGACCCAATAGGGCAAAGCCGGATCGGCGGCATAGAGAAAGCCGCCTAGCGCGGGACCGCCGACCGAGGCGACCTGCCACGCGATCGAACTCATCGCGATCGCCTCCGGAAGCATCTTGGGCGGTACGATATTGGGGGCGATGGCGGACATTGCGGGACCGACGAATACCCGCGCGACGCCGTGCAGCGCGGCGAAGGAGAACAGGATCGGAAGCGTCAGTGCATCGTTCGCTGTCAACCAGCCGAGCGCCAGGGCAATCGTCATGTCGATGCCATTGGCGAGCCGTGCCACCGTGCGCCGCTCGAAGCGGTCGGCGACCCAGCCCGCGACCGGGGTTAGCAAGGCGAGCGGCACGAATTGCGACAGGCCGAGCAGCCCCAGCTGGAACGAAGCCTGGCGGATCGACATGCCATAACCACCCGCGGACACGTCGGCGCGGGCGAGATCATAGACTTGATAGCCGATGATCACGACCATCCCCATTGTCGCCAGCACTGCGGCGAAGCGTGCAATCCAGTAATAACGGAAGTCGGCAATTCTCAGCGGGGCGGGGAGAAGGGCCATGCCATGCCGCCTAGCTGGCGCACCAGCGCTCGACAAGCGGCAGCGGATCGCTAGACCGAGCAGCACGATGGCGCGCCCCAAAACCCGATTTGTCTGCCAGGCCTGCGGCTCGGTTTCGCCGCGCTGGCAAGGGCAATGCCCCGATTGCGCCGAATGGAATACGCTGGTGCAGGAATCGGCGGCGGTGTCGTCGATCTTCGCTGCCAAGCATGACCTGTCCGCAGGGGGACGCGCGATCACCTTGTCCTCGCTCGACGACGAGGTCGCGTTGCCTGACCGGTTGGCGTCGGGAATCGCCGAATTCGACCGCGCGATCGGCGGCGGGATCGTGCCCGGATCAGCGATGCTGGTCGGCGGCGATCCGGGGATCGGCAAATCGACGCTGCTGCTGCAGGTCGCGGCGCGGCTGGCCAAGGCCGGGAGCCGGGTGGTCTACGTCTCGGGCGAGGAAGCCGCCAACCAAGTGCGACTGCGTGCGCTTCGTCTCGGTCTTGGCGGATCGCCGGTCGAACTGGCCGCAGCGACCAGCGTTCGCGATATATTGACCACGCTGGCGCAAGGCGAGCCCCCGGCGCTGGTGGTGATCGATTCGATCCAGACGATGCATAGCGACCTGATCGAGGGCGCGCCGGGGACCGTCAGCCAGGTGCGGGCGTCGGCACAGGAATTGGTGCGCTTCGCCAAGCAGAGCGATTCGGCGGTGGTGCTGGTCGGGCATGTCACCAAGGACGGGACGATCGCGGGCCCACGCGTGCTCGAGCATATGGTCGACACCGTGCTGAGCTTCGAGGGCGAGCGGAGCCACCAGTATCGGATCCTGAGGGCGGTTAAGAACCGCTTCGGCGGGACCGACGAGATTGGTGTGTTCGCGATGGAAGAAGGCGGGCTCGCCGAGGTCGCCAATCCGTCGTCGCTGTTCCTGACCAGCCGCGAAGATGCGGTCAGCGGGACTGCGATTTTCCCGGCGCTGGAGGGGACGCGGCCGGTGCTGGTCGAGATCCAGGCGCTGACCGTGCGGCTGGCAAGCGGGGCGACCCCGCGCCGTGCTGCGGTTGGCTGGGATTCGGGGCGGCTGGCGATGATCCTGGCGGTGCTCGAAGCGCGCTGTGGGGTGAGCTTTGCGACGGTCGAAGTCTATCTCAACGTGGCGGGTGGGTATCGCCTGACCGACCCCGCCGCTGACCTTGCGGTGGCAGCCGCGTTGGTTTCGGCGATGAGCGAGCGGCCAGTGCCGCAAGCAACGATCGTGATGGGCGAAATTGCACTGTCGGGCGAAGTCCGGCCGATTGCGCACGCCGCGCTTCGAATCAAGGAAGCCGCCAAACTGGGCTTCGAAAGCGCTTGGGTTCCGGCCGGAACCGACGCGACCGGCGGGCTAAAACTCGAACGCTACGCCAACCTTCGCCAGTTGGTCGACCGACTGCTCGGTCGATAGTCGCAGCTTAATCGACGCAACAACTACGCTCACCGAAAACATTGCACAGAAAACGGCCCCGGATTGCTCCGGGGCCGTTGGTGTTTGGCGTAAGCCTGGTCGCTTAGCCGCGCTCGGGTTCGGGCGCTGGCGGCGGCGGCGGCGGCGGCGGCGGGCAGACGTCCGACGCCAGGATCACCGAGCCATCGACGCAGGTCTGCGTTGCCGGCGGCGGGGGAGGAGGAGGAG
>JAJAZM010000138.1 GCA_026785645.1 Sphingomonas bacterium
AAGCAGGGCCGCGATCGCAAGATTCAGGCAATCCTGCCGTTGAAGGGCAAGATCCTCAACGTCGAGCGCGCGCGCTTCGACCGGATGCTCGGCTCGAAGGAAATCGGGACGATGATCCAGGCGCTGGGCACTTCGATCGGGCGCGAGGAGTTCAACCTCGAGAAATTGCGCTATCACAAGATCGTGATCATGACCGACGCCGATGTCGACGGCGCGCATATCCGCACGCTTCTGCTGACCTTCTTCTACCGCCAGATGCCCGAGCTGATCGAGGCCGGGCACCTCTATATCGCCCAGCCGCCGCTCTACAAAGTCGCGCGCGGCCGGTCGGAAGTCTATCTCAAGGACGATAGCGCGCTCGACCAATATCTGGTCGATGCCGGGCTCGACGGATTGCTGCTGGAAGGCGCCGAACAGCGCACTGGCGAGGCGCTGCGCGAGCTGGTCGAACATGCCCGCCGGGTCCGAACGCTGATGCATTATGCGCCCAAGAATTACGATCCGGCGATGATCGAGGCGCTGGCGCTGGCCGGCGCGCTCGATCCCGCGATCGACAAGGCGGGCAAGACCGCCGCCATCGCCACCGTCGCCAAATGGCTCGGCGCGGGCGATCTCGAAGCGGTGTGGACCGGCGAAGTCGCGGAGGAAGGCGGCTATCTGCTCCAGCGGCGCTGGCGCGGAGTGACCGACGCGCACATCATCGAGCCCGGCTTCCTTGCCTCGGCCGAAGCGCGCAAGCTCCATGCGCTCGCCGCCGAACAACGCGAGGCCTATTCGCAGCCGTCGGTGCTCAAGACGATGCGCAAGGGCAATGCCCCCGCCGCCGAAGCCGCGACCCCCGCCCCCGAAGGCGAGGAGAGTGAAGATCTGATCGAGGCCGAAGCCGAGACCAAGGGCAAGACCATCGCCGTCACTCGCCCGTCCGAGCTGCTCGACGCGGTGCTCGCCGCTGGCCGCCGCGGCCTCAGCATCCAGCGCTACAAGGGGCTGGGCGAAATGAACGCCGAGCAATTGTGGGAAACCACGCTCGATCCGTCGAACCGCTCATTGCTCCGCGTCGAAGTCCAGCAGGCCGATGTCGCCGACGAAATCTTCACCCGACTGATGGGCGACGTCGTCGAACCCCGCCGCGAGTTCATCCAGGAAAATGCGCTATCGGTCGCCAATCTCGACGTTTGAGGAACCCCGCAGTGTTGGATCGGTTGGCGGAGCAATGACTTCCACCGCCACCACCGTCGCATCCTACGACATGCGCAAAGCCATCAGCATCATTCAGCCGCGCAATCCCGATCGCATCGGGCGGCAATCATCCCACCAATTGCCTGGCGCGGAGTCTGACGGCTTCTAGTTCGTCCAGCGATGCGGTTCCTTTCTTCGTCGCTCGCCGGGCCCGCCAGTCGAATGACTTGATCTGATCGGACAAAGCGATGCCACCACGCTTTCCCGCGATCGGCACCTCGAAGCGATACCCCTTCTCGCGCGTCGTCATCGGAACGCAGAGGAGCAGGCCCGTAAGGCCATTGTAAGCGGCGGGCGAAAGAACCAGCGCGGGCCGGTGCCCGGCCTGCTCGTGACCGGCGTGCGGGTCGAACTCGATCCAGATGATGTCGCCTGCGTCCGGAACCCAGCCGCGCGCTACCATTAAATTTCTTTCCCGACCGGCGGACCAAAGTCGATCTCGGGATGAACATTGTCGGGCGTGATGCCTTCCAGCAGCCATTCCAGCGACATCGGCGCCGGTCGAACTTTCTCGATCACGATCCGGCCATTCTCCTCGCGCACGTCGACCTTGTCGTCCGTTTTCAGCCCCGCTGCCGCCAAGGTTGCTGCAGGGATTCGCACCGCCGCGCTATTGCCCCATTTCTTGACCTGATGGTTCATCGAATAATCTCCGTGTCTACAATGTAGATACGGCGTATGCCCGGCAATGACAATGGTGGAACATCCTACCCTTCCCGCTATTGAACGCCTGAATGTCGCACCTCCCCACTATCACCGTCGCTTCCTATAATATGCGGAAAGCGATTGGCACCGATCGGCGGCGCAATCCCGATCGCGTTCTGGCGGTGCTCAAGGAAATCGACGCCGATGTCGTCGCCTTGCAGGAGGCGGACAAGCGCATGGGCGGGCGCGGCTCGGCGATGCCGCATGAACTGATCGACGGCCATGGCATGTACCAGCCGGTGTCGTTCGGGGTGCGCCACAACCGCATGCTCGAGAAGATCCCCGGCGGGCTCCACGCCGAGCGTCTGATGAAGCTCGATACGCGCAACATCGGCTGGCACGGCAATGCGCTGCTGGTCAAAGCCCATGTCGGGGTGATCGACGTCCATGCAATCGAGCTTCCGACGCTCGAGCCGCGCGGCGCGATCCTCGCCGAATTGCTGGTCGGCGACCGCCCGATCCGCGTCGTCGGGATGCACCTCGACCTGTCGGGGCTGTGGCGGCGACGGCAGATGCGGGCGATCCTCGACCTCATCGCCAAGCGGCCGCAGAAGATGCCGACCGTGCTGATGGGTGACACCAACGAGTGGCGCGACGAGGCGGGCTGCCTCAAGGATCTGGGCGGCAGCTACCGGATTGCGCCGACCGGCCCAAGCTTCCATTCGCGCAAGCCGATCGCGGCGCTCGACCGGATCATCGTCGATCATGATCTCGGGATCGAGGCCGCCGGGGTCCACGCCAGCGCTGCCTCGCGCACGGCCTCGGACCATCTGCCGATCTGGGCGCGGCTGGCGTTCTGATCGAATATTCGCTGGAAATGTTGGATTTCATTTGCCACGCGGACTGGTGGCTATTTGAAACGCCCGGTTCTAGTGACGATGGTTCGCCAGATCGGTCGCCCGTCCCGTCGGGCCTTTTCTCGACGTTTCGGGACTGGCCATGTGACCGTGAACATTGGTGAACATTCGGACGTCTAGCCGCCCGTCGTCTTGCGCATTCGCCGCCGCTGGATCGATGAGCCGATGCCGCACGCTTCGCGATATTTGGCGACCGTCCGCCGCGCCAGGTCGAAGCCCCTGGCCTTGAGCAATTCGACCAAATTGTCGTCGCTCAATATGTCGTCCTCGGCGCCGATCAGCCGCTTGATTTCGTCCTTGACCGCCGTCGCTGATGCGCCTTCGCCGCTGTCCGATCCAACACCCGATCCGAAGAAATATTTGAGTTCGAACAGCCCCAGTTCGCACAACATCATCTTGTTGCTGGTCACCCGGCTGACCGTCGATTCATGCATTTCGATTGCTTCGGCGACGTCGCGCAGCGTCAATGGCCGAAGCGCCGACACGCCGCTTTCGAAGAATCCCTGCTGGCGCCGCACCACCTCGGTCGCCACCTTGACGATTGTCCGCGCCCGCTGGTCGAGCGCTTTGACCAGCCAATTGGCGCTGGCCAGGCAATCGCTCAGCCACGCCTTCGACCTCTTGTCCTGCGGCCCGCTTTTCAGCTCGGCATGATAACGGCGGTTGACCAGCACGCGCGGCAATGTCGCGGCGTTGAGCTCGACCGCCCAGCCGCTTTTGGTCCGCCGAACGAAAATGTCGGGTTCGCCGGCCGATTGGCTGTCGTCCGCTGCGAACCGGCACCCCGGCTTGGGATCGTAGGCGCGCAGCTCGGCGATCATGTCTTTCAGATCCTCGGCATCGACCCCGCAAATCCGCATCAGATCCCTGGTCTGGCCGCGTGCCAGCAGGTCGAGGTTGGCGATCAGTCGCGCCATCGCCGGGTCGTAGCGGTCGGCCGCCTTGGCCTGCAGCGCGATACATTCTTCCAGGCTGCGCGCCGCAATCCCCGGCGGATCGAGCGACTGGACCAGCGCCAGCGCCGTCTCCGCGTCCGTCAGACTTGCCCCAGTCGCCTCGGCAATCACCCCGAGCGACGTCTCGAGATAGCCGGTCTCCTCAAGCTCGTTGACGATCGCCTCGGCCAGCGCCCCGCCGCCATGAATTTGCGACAGGAGATGCTCGCTAAGCCCGCTGATCGTCGCTTCGACCCGGTCGAAATCAAACCCCTCGTCGCTTGTCCCCGATCCGACATCGGCAAAGCTGTCGGTGTCGAGCGCCGCCTCGCGCCAGTCCATGTCGAGCGGCGAATCCGCGGTCCCGCCGAGTGCGCCAATCAGTTCGTCCGATCCCTTGGGGTCAATTGCTTCATCGCCGGTCTCGCGGTCGGTGGTGACGACCAGTCCGCCTTCCTGCCCGCCCTCGCCGGGGCGCACCTCAAGCAACGGATTCTTGGCCACTTCCTCGGCGATCACCGCTTCCAGCTCCATGTTCGACAGCGCCAGAAGCTTGATCGCTGCCTGCAGCGCCTGGCTCATGACCAGCGACTGGGTGGGGCGGATGTGAAGGCCGGGGCCGAGACC
>JAJAZM010000139.1 GCA_026785645.1 Sphingomonas bacterium
ACGATACCGCGATGCTGCGCCATCTGTCCGAAGATTCGCTGCCCTCGACGCTGAGCGCGGGGGATGGCGGGGGAAGCTGGCGCCCGCCGGCCGGAAGCCATCCGCGCGACGTCCAGTGCATACCGAAGAGTCGCGATTTTCGTTGACGGCGTTGCGCGCAAGCGGCGCGGCGGGCATGGCCAGGCCGTGACCAGTGTCAACCAGTGGGTCGAGCATTATGGCGTGCTCGGCGTGTTCCTCATGGCTGCGGCCGAGGGGGAGATCGGCGTGTTGATCGGCGGTGCGATGGCGCATCTCGGCCGGCTCAACCCGGTGTTGGTCGCGCTGGCCGCGTGGATCGGATCATTCGTTTCGACCCAGGCTTTCTTCCACCTCGGCCGGTCGCAGCGCGAAGGGCGCTGGGTCAGCCGGATCAAACGCCGCCGCGCCTTTGCCAAGACGCTGGCGTGGATCGAGCGGCAGCCCAAGCTGTTCTGCTTCTTCTATCGCTTCGTCTACGGTTTCCGGATCGCCGGACCGGTGGGGATCAGCCTGAGCGGGGTCGACAGCCGGACATTCGCGCTGATCAACCTGTTCTCGGCCCTGCTGTGGGGGATCGCCGCGACCGCGCTCGGCTGGTGGGCTGGCCCGACCGTGTTTATGAAACTGGGCCAATGGTTTGACTGGCACGACCTGCTGATCGTCGGCGGCGGCGCGGTCGCGATGTTGCTGATCCTGCTCGCCTGGCGCAGAATGCGGGCTAAGGGGGAGTGAATTCATGCTGCTGACGCTGACGCTGATGCTGATGGCCGTGCAGGACGGCGCAGTGCCGATCGAAGGTCGCTGGAAGAATCCGTCGGGAAGCGTGATTGTGTCCATCGCGGCATGTGGTGAAGCCTATTGCGGGACGGTCACCTCAGCATCGGATGGGGCCAAGGCCGACGCCAAGCGCGGCGGGACCGAGGCGCTGGTCGGGACTCAGTTGATGACCGGGTTCAAGGCCGCCCGATCCGGCAAATGGCGCGGCCGCTTGTTCATCCCCGACCTCAACCACCGCAGCAAGGCCGAGTTGCGAATGATCGGGGCGGGCCAGCTCAAGGTCACCGGCTGCATGGTCGGGCGGATGATCTGCAAGTCACAAATCTGGACCAAAGCCGACTGAGCAAGCCTCAGGCCGACCCGATCTCCCCCGCCAGCACCGCCGCCTGAAGCGCGGCCATTTCGTCGGCCCAGTAGCGGTCGGTTTCGAGGTGCGGCGACAGCGCGCGAATCTGGGCGTGCAGGGCCTGCAGCGCCGGCGAGGTTTCGACCGGGCAATGATAATCGACGCCCTGCGCCGCCGCGATCAGCTCGATCGCGATCACCCCGGCCGCATTGTTGGCGATGGTCACCGCTTTCCGCGCCGCGATCGGGGCCATCGAGACATGATCCTCCTGCCCTGCCGAGGTCGGGATCGAATCGACCGAGGCAGGGAAGGCGAGACTCTTATTCTCACTGACCAAGGCGGCGGCGGTGACCTGCGGGATCATCAGCCCCGAATTAAGGCCGCCGTCGTCGGTCAGGAAGGCCGGCAGGTGGCTCATGTTGGGATCGACCAGCACCGAGGTGCGGCGCTCGGAGATGCTGCCGACTTCGCACAGCGCGATGGCGATGATGTCGGCGGCGAAGGCCACGGGTTGCGCATGGAAATTGCCGCCGGAGATAACTTCGTCCGATCCCGGAAACAGAATTGGATTGTCGGTGACGGCATTGGCCTCGATCTCCAGCGTCCGAGCGGCGTTGGTGAGGAGGTCGAGCGATGCGCCCATCACCTGCGGCTGGCAGCGGAAGCTGTAGGGATCCTGGACGCGGTCGCAATCATGGTGGCTGGTGGCGATGTCGCTGCCGTCGAGCAGCGCGCGGAGCCGGCCGGCGACTTCGATCTGGCCGGGCTGTCCGCGAAGGTCGTGGATTCGGGCATCGAACGGCGCGCAGCTGCCTTTCAAGGCATCGACCGACAGCGCGCCGGCGTGGAGTGCGGCATCGAACACGCGCTGGCCGAGAAACAGGGCGTCGAGCGCGATCGCGGTCGAGGCCTGCGTCCCGTTGATCAGCGCAAGGCCTTCCTTGGGGGCGAGGACGAGCGGGGTGCGGCCCATTTTCGTTAGGGCTTCGGCGGCGGGCAGGACGGTGCCGGCAAGGTCGATCCGTCCCTCCCCCATCAGCGCGGCGACCATGTGGGCGAGCGGGGCTAGATCGCCTGACGCGCCAACACTGCCCTGGCTCGGGATGAGCGGCATGGCGTCGGCGTCGAGCAACGCCATCAGCGCGTCGATCACTTGGCGACGGACCCCCGAATGGCCGCGGCCGAGGCCGATCAGCTTGAGGATGATCATCAACCGCGTGACGTGGCGCGGGAGCGCGTCGCCGAGACCGCAGCTATGGCTGAGGATCAGGTTGCGCTGGAGGTCGGCGAGCTTGTCGGCGGGGATTCGGGTCTGGGCGAGCAGGCCAAAGCCGGTATTGATCCCATAGACGGTCTTGCCCGACGCAACGATCCGACCGACCGAGGCGGCGGCGGTGTCGATTGCGGTGAGCGAGGCGTCGGACAGGCGCGCGGAGGCGCCGCTCCACAGGTCTCGAAGTTGGTCGAGAGTGACAGTGCCGGGGGTCAGAGTGATCATCGCGTCGCTTTATCGTCATTCCCGGCAATAGGCGACCGCGCGACGAACATGCCCTTGGTGCGGCTGGTCAGATGATAGTGCCGGCACAGATCGCAGCGGTACGGGCGCAGCGTGATCTTCGC